>JACQGJ010000230.1 GCA_016199605.1 Armatimonadota bacterium
CGGCCTGGACTGCGATCAACAGAACCGTGACGGGCACCCTGGAAGGATATCGAGAGGTCCTTCTCATTTCGAGAGCTGGAAATCCAGGGATTTCTGTCCACCGCGGACAGAGACGTGTTCTGATTTGTTGCGATAATTCTCATGCCAGACCTGAAGGGTGAAATCGCCCTCAGGAGCATCCTTGATCGTGAAGGAACCGTCCTTGCCGGAGACATCGAAGTAGGGGTTGTCCGACACGAAAATGAACGCGCTCATGTTTGAGTGGATGTTACAGAAGATCCTGACCAGGCCGGGTCGGTCGAATACTACTGACTTCCTGGCGCCCACCGGGTACATCCCCAGATCGAATTTCTTCCCCTCGCGGAAGGAAAAGACGTTGTGAAAGACCGTGTCGTGGTTGGGGAACTGGACTGTAGTACCGACCAGAACCGCCATGACGTGTGGCGCGAAAGATTGGTTTCGCTGGTCTAATACTGGATGTTTCTTAAGAGGCGCCCCGCCTTTTGGACCCGCAAGGAACACCACTGCGTCTTTCACCCCGGCTCCGCCAGGCCCAGTGACCCGACCCGCGATGGTCGTCGCATGGGTGACCGGACCCAACACGGCGACCGTGAGGATCACCGTACACAATACTTTCCAGCGCCCCATCAATCATTCCTCCCGTGTGTTGTGAAGTCTGTGTTAACTGTGTGTCGATTCTATCATACAGAACAAGAAGAAAAGGGGGTTTGTTTCCGCGTCCTCCGGCAACGCGAGACCGTTCCGCCCCAGGGCTCTACCTCTTCCTTTCCTCCCATATCGTCCAACTGTCTCACAACTATGTGGTGTTTTCAACCTTAACGAGTAAACATCGTCCAATATCCTACGCGAGTTCCCGATTGGGTGCTTCCCGTTAGTCCATGATTTTCGCAGGTTGTCCTTTGACCACTTCAACAAGCGGTAGAGCCAGCTCATGTTTGGAGAAAGGGGGGATGATATAGATGCCGGGCGCTACATCCAGGACCTCCACAATGAGCTCCGCGGCAATCTCGATGCCTGTTTTCGAGGCTTCGTCAGGGCTCGCCTCACGCATCCTCTGACGAACCTCGTCGGGGATGCGGATGCCCGGGACTTCATTGTGGAGGAACTCGGTGTTGCGGGCGCTGTACAAAGGCAGCACACCCAGGAAGATAGGGATGCCGAGATGGGCGGTTCGTTCGTACATGGAGCGAACTCGCTCAGCGTTGAAAACCGGCTGGGTCATGGCGAAGACGGCTCCATTCGCCACTTTCTTGGCGAGGCGCTTGATCTCAACCTCCATCTTGCGAACGTTGGGATTGAAGCCTGCCCCGATGATGAAATCGGTGCGCCGACCGAGGGGACTCCCCGCGAGGTTCTCGCCCTGATTGAGCTTGGAGATCATGTCGATCAGACCGAAAGAGTTCGTGTCATAGACCGAAGTCGCTCCCAGGACGCCGCCCATCGAGACCGGGTCTCCCGTGATAGCGAGGAGCAATCGGATCCCCAGGGCGCTCGCGCCCATCAATTCCGACTGCTGACCGATCAAGTTGCGGTCACGGCAGGTGCAGTGGACGATGGCGGGGAGGCCCGCGTCGCGCTGGATGAAATGGCCCACCACCATGCTGCTCATGCGGATGGAAGCAAGGGAGTTCTCAGCGACACTGATGGCATCCGTTCCGGCCTCGGCAAGCTTCCTGGCGCCCTCCACCACCGGACCCCAGAGCAGGCCGCGCGGGGGATCCAGTTCCACAATGCAGACCGTCTCCTTGCCGACTTTGTCCAGGAAATTCGCGTGGCCGGGGGCGTCCGGCTCCGCTGTCGTGACTTCTGCAACACTGACCCGCACAGGCTGGGGACGTGCCGCCGGTGTCCTGTCTCGCAGCCGCTGCGCCATCGCTCGGATGTGGTCTGGTGTAGTGCCACAGCATCCACCGATCAGATTGACGCCGAGGTTGGCAAGCTGTTCCGCGCTATCAGCCAGATACTGGGCGGATCCCACGAAGAAGTAGCGGCCCTCTTCGTAGCGCGGGTAACTGGCGTTGGGAAAGGCTGACAGCGGTTTGTTGGTCGTTCCGCTGATTTGCTCAATGACTTTGATGAGGGCGCGGGGGCCTGCCCCGCAGTTGCCGCCGACGACCTCCGCCCCGGCTTCCTCCAGGGCGCGCAGCGCCTGAGAGGCTCCGACCCCCCCCATCGTCCGCAATTCATTCGTGAAGGCCATCTGGCAAACAACGGGCAAATCACAAACCGCCCGAGTGGCTCTCAGGGCAAGGGCGATCTCGTCAAGGTCGGAGAAAGTCTCCAACATCACCAAGTCGACCCCGCCCTCTGCCAGGGCGGTGATCTGCTCCCTGAAGGAATCGAGTTGCTCCGAGTCGGTCAGTTGCCGCTCCAACTTCAGCGTTTTTCCGAGCGGACCTACAGACCCGGCAACAAGGATTCCCGCGGAGGCCTTCCCGCGGGCCAGGCGCGCCCCAGCAAGGTTGATCTCACGGGTCTGGTCTTCCTGGCCGTAGCTCGCCAGCTTGTTGCGGTTGGCGCCAAACGTGTTTGTCTCGATCAACTGGGCGCCCGCTGCCACGTACTCCTCGTGGACTTTCGCCACGAGGTCCGGCTGACTCAGGTTAAGGCTCTCGAAACTGGCCTCTGCCGGAATCCCCAGGGAATGGAGCATCGAACCCATTCCGCCATCGCCCAGAAGGACTTCGGATCGAATTCGGTCAAGAAAGCTTTGTGAACTCAAGACCAATCTCCTTGTTTCGACTCAGACAGACGCCACACGGAACGCCCCCATCCGTCGCTGCACTGCCCTTCCCCAAATTCTGGCACACCCCTTTCCCTCTGCAAATCCCTGCCAGCACTTCCCCGCACCTCTACTCGTCACCGTTGGAAATGCCGTGTTTCTTCGGTGACGAGTATAGCACAGGGAGCAATGCTCAGAAAGAAAGTCGTCGCTCTCCGAGGAAATCAGAGCGCGAGAACGAAAAGGCAAGCGAGAGGAATCGTGGACCGCAAAACGCCGGACGACAGACCTGCCAGAGGTCGCTCGTAGAATCCCTTTACGTATCACGCATCACGTTTCACGAATCACAGCCATGCCCAATCGCGTCACCGTCTTAGAACCCGATATCGCAAACAAAATCGCCGCGGGCGAGGTCATCGAGCGACCGGCCTCGGTCGTGAAAGAACTTGTTGAGAATGCCATCGACGCGGGCGCCTCGCAGATCGAGGTCCACGTGGAGGAAGGAGGCCGCCGTCGACTTGAGGTCCGGGACGATGGCTGCGGCATGAGCCCGCAGGACGCTGTCATTGCGTTCCAACGGCACGCCACCAGCAAGATCCGATCGCTGGAGGATCTTTTCCACATCACCACCCTGGGCTTTCGAGGAGAGGCTCTACCCAGTATCGCCTCCATCGCTCAGGTAGAGTTGACTTCGCGAGAACAGGACTCGCCCGTTGGTCTCCAGCTTCAGATCGAGGGTGGGGTTGTCACAGAGCTCACAGAGGTCGGCTGCCCGGTCGGAACCACCTTTGTCGTCAAGAACATCTTCTTCAATACCCCGGCGCGGCTGAAGTTCCTCAAGAGCGAGATGACGGAGATGGGACACGTGACCGATCTGATGAGTCGCTTTGCTCTGTCACATCACGCTCTTTCCTTCCTTCTCACGCACAACGACCAGGAGGTGGTTCGGCACGCGGCGACTCCGGATTTGTTTGCCTCCATCGTGGACGTCTACGGTCGAGAGGTCGCGCGAGAGATGGTGCCAGTCGAGTATGAGTCTCCTTCGCTCTCAATCAAGGGCTTTGTCTCCAAGCCAACCACCACCCGCGCCAGCCGTAATCGGCAGTCCTTCTACGTGAACGGCCGGTACGTCCGCAGCCGCTCACTGACCCATGCCATCCAGCAGGGATACCATGGACTGTTGCACGGCGAGCGGTTTCCTTTCGTTGTGATCTTGCTGAACCTGGACCCCGAGTTGGTTGATGCCAATGTTCATCCGACCAAAATCGAAGTCCGCTTCAGCCACGAAGGCGAGATTCACAACACCGTCATGAAATCCGTCCGCCAGGCTCTGCTGGGCGCACAACTCGACCGCACCTTGCCGACAACTCAGCCCGCGCCAGCCACTTCGCCGCCTCAGCCGTCTCAGTTGAACCTGGCGACGGGTCCACCGGCTGCTTTGTCGCCCGGTCACCCCTACACGGGTGCTCCTCTCGGACTCACAGAGTCCGCGCCGTCTCTGTCTCGTCCCTTCCTTGAAACCTCCTCTTCTACTTCAGCGCTCTCGCCTTCCCCCGCTCCCCAGACGCTCCGTCTCCGCCCCCTCTCCCAGATTCGCAACACCTACATCCTGGCGGATAGCGAAGAGGGACTGTTCATTGTCAACCAGCACCGCGCCCACGAACGCATCCTGTGCGACCAGGCTCTCGCGAAGGTCAGGCGGGCGCCGGTGGAAGAACAGCGGCTGGTGATCCCGTTGACGGTAGATCTGAGCCATCGGGAAGCTCTGGCAGTGCAGGAGAACGTTGACATGATTCGAGCTTTAGGGTTCGATGTCGAACCCTTTGGCGGTGACAGCTTCGTGGTTCGGTCTATCCCCGTCCTGATTGCGAAGCAGAACTACGAGCAGGCCTTCCGCGACGTGGTCGATGAGTTGGCGCACTCGTCAACCCTCAAGCACCTCGACAACAAACGTGAAGCCCTGCTCACGATGATGGCCTGCCGTTCAGCCATCAAGGCCGGGGATTTCCTGCGGGAAGAAGAGATTCACCGGTTGATCCAGGATTTGCAGCACGTAGAGAATCCGTACCTCTGCCCCCACGGGCAACCGATCATCATCTCGATCTCGCATCATGAGTTGGATAAGAGGTTTGAGAGAGTATAGTGAGGCAAGTTCCGGCTTGCACAATCTCCGGTTTGCTACTATCATGGCTGTCGTAATCGCTACATATTGAAATTTTCGGATTGTTAGATCGCCATGGAACGACACGCACTACAAACTGTCATTCGGGAATGGCAACATCGGAAGCTGGAAACCGGTGTCCGCCGGTCCATGCTCGGATCGGTTCTCAACCACTTGGACGATCGGGAGATTGTCATCATCTCTGGTGTCCGGCGGTGCGGAAAGACGACTTTGCTGTTTCAGGTCATCGAGCATCTTCGCCAGGAGGGTGATCGTGGGAACGTTCTCTACGTGAACCTTGAGGACGAACGCTTGCTGGACTTTCAGGTGGAGGATTTCGAACGACTGTTGGAAGTGTTCCACGAGGAGCGCGTCCGTGTAGGCGACTCGGAGGACAACCACAGGCTGTTCCTGTTCCTGGACGAAGTGCAGGAGGTTGCCCACTGGGAGAAATGGGTCCGTCGCGTCTACGACCAATTCGGAGAGCAGATCAAGATCTTCATCACGGGTTCGAGTTCTTTCATCCTTTCCTCCGAGTTCGCCAGTCTGCTTTCCGGGCGGAACTTAACGTATTCTCTCCGTCCGTTCAGCTTTGAGGAGTTCTTGCGGTTCAAAGGAATCGAAGACCTGGATATTGACCAGATCAGCGCCGACACTCGACGGCGCTCGCAAATCCAGGCGCACCTGACAGACTATCTCTCGGGGGGAGGTTTCCCGGCGGCTGCGGGAAAGGATTCCCTGGAGCTCCTTCAGCAGTACTACCGGGACATCCTCTTTCGCGACGTGGCCACCCGATACGGCATTCGCGATGTTCGGCTTCTCGAACGTGTGGGGCACTATCTCCTAACCAACGCGGGCAATCTGGTGAGTTACAACAAGCTCGCACAGATTCTCGGTGGGTCGAAAGACACCATCAAGGATTACGTGGGGCATCTCTTAACGGCTAACCTCATTTCCGAGTTGCCGTACTTCTCCTACTCCCTCGCGGAGGTTAACCGTCGCAACCGCAAGGTCTACAGTGTGGACTGCGGATTGAGGAACGCCGTTGCATTTCGATTCTCACCCGACACAGGCCGGCTGGCTGAGAACGCCGCCTTCCTCCATCTTGCCGACCAAAATCCCAACCTTTTCTACTGGACGGACGGGAACGAAATCGATTTCGTCGTCGATCACCACGGAGAGGTCGATCTGATAAATGTCTGCATGACGGATAACATCCCGCCGCGTGAGTGGCAAGGTCTGCTGGCCCAACCAAAGCCGGCCAGGGTCATTCGAGGGCGGATGCTGGTCTCGAGGGATGAAGGGCCCACTCAAACAGGTGTGGAAAGGTGTCCGCTGTGGAGGTTTCTATTGGGATAGCACAGCGCATAGTGCTGACACAGCGCATAGTGCTGACTTGACACAGCCTCCGTGGATCGGTAGATTGAGGGCGTATCCGATAGCGATACCCCGAGGAGGTATCTTAGTGGCGTATGTAAACCTGCAAATATCTGAGCAACAATTGCAGCGCACGAGCGAACTGGCAAGGCGGGCCGGGCTTCAGAGGACAGAATACATCCGTAGGGCTCTCGATCATTTCAACCGAGAGAATGAGCGCAAGCTGTTGTCGGAGCAATTTGCGCAATCTTCGGCAGCGTGCCGTAGGTCCAGCCTGCAAACGTGCCGGGAGTTCGAGGTGGCGGATTTCCGTCTGGAGGAGTTGGGGGGAATGATTGAGAGAGGTTGGAGAGGGTGAAGACGCATGAGAGTTCAACTCCTATGAAGACTACTCCATGGTTCC
>JACQGJ010000241.1 GCA_016199605.1 Armatimonadota bacterium
ACTCGTAGGCAATCGGCAGCGGGGTCTGAACACAGGGAAGGTTCGAGGGAGCGGCAGTCAGGTATTTCGCCGTCTGATCCGACACGCCGCTGAGCGTTGTCCCCTCCGGCTTCGCCTCAATTACGCCGATGGCCTTCCTGTCCACGAAGAGGAGGTAATCCGCCTCACCTGACCGCAGTGGAAATTCGCGAACAGCCACGCCCAGCGAGGCCCCCAGGTTCAGTTCCTTGAGGTCTTGAACCTTCCAGCCAGCTTGATTCAGCAGTCCATCAATGTTCTGTCGAGCTTTTTCTTCGGGAGTCATAGTCGAATCCACATATCAACTGGGCCGTGCGAGATTATACGCAGGGACGGCAGAATAATCAACAACTAAGGGCTGCTGCGGACGAAGACGCGCACCGCTTTCAGCACCGGATCCAGCACCAGGATACGCAACCGAGAGTCTACCGCCACGTCGAGCCCTCGCGTGTGCTCTGTGAAGAGTTCTGTTCCTGCGACCACCGCTTGGAGGTTCCCTTTCGCGTCATGGACCTTCACTCGCGGCAGCCCTTTTTCGGTGGTGACGTACCTGCCGTCGGGAAACATTGCGAAGTGGGACGGGTTGCAGCACCCGCAGAAGCCCTCGATCCCCATCGAGGCTTTGCCCCAGGAGGAGAGGTACCGACCGTCAAGCGTGTAAGTCTCAATCCGATGCCGACCCGGATCCTGCACTCGCAACAATCCATCCGAAGCCGCGGCTACGTCGAAATAGGGACTGGGTAAGAGGATGCCGGGGGCGTTCTTGTGAGGGTCCTTTTCACCAATTCGGCTAATCAGCTTTCCTTCCCGATCGTATCGAAGCACGACACGATTCCCGGCATCCGCGACGAACACCCCTGAGTTGGAGGCCGCAATGGAAGTAATCAACGCATTGGGGGCGACAGCCTTCCAGACAGCCTCTCTTTTCCCCTGGGGAGTGAGGACCTCCACATGATCCTTCATGCCGACGTAGAGGGTTCCATTCGAGCCGATTCCCAAGCACCGCGGCGAGTCGGCGAGTCTCACGTCTCGCTGAGCCGTTCCGTTCTCATCGAATTCTCGCACGAGCTTGTCGCCTGCGACGTAGACTTGGTCCTTTGGCCCGACCGAAAGTCCCCGAACCTCCTTCAGTCCGGTCTCGATCCAGGGGGCCTCTTTGTATTGCAGAAGGTCTGGTCTGGTCTGCTGAAAGGACTTAACGTCGTAGGTGAACTCTTCTTTGAGTCCGCTCCCTTTTCTACCGATCGTGTCGATCCTGACGACAACCACCACTGCGGTGAGGACCGCCGCCGCAAGAGCGACACCGATGAGGACCTCGGGCTTAAGGCTTTTCAAGACTCACCCCTTCACATCCAGGCAAACCATCTTGGTTAGATCTCGAATAATCAACCGTCCTCCCGCGAGTGCCATCGGGGCCCAGGCATCGGGTCCCTCCAGGACTTTGGCCTGCGAAAGCTGTTTGTAGCCGGCGGGCGAGGCTTCCAGGAGGGTCAGCACTCCGGTGTCGTTCATGACGTAGAGCAATCCCTTGGCGATCATGAACGGGCCCAGCCCAAACCGGTGCTCAGAACCGCTGGACCAGACGACTTTCCCGGTCAGGTCCAGGCACACCATTTGGCCATCCGGGCGAACCCCGTAGAGATATCCCTTGTAGTAAATCGGAGTCTGTTGGGTGGCTCCGAAGACATCGGGCTTTAACTTGAAGACTGGCTCCACGGTAAACGCCTTGCCGCTTTCCTTCATTTGCAGCATCATGCACCCCGAGTTGTACCCCCCGGAAAGGAAGATCCTATCCTTGTCAATAATCACGGGCGAGGGAACGGTGGCGATGCTGATCTTCCATGCCTCCGTTTCCCAGAGCAGGCGGCCATCCGTGGCGGAGACCCCTGCCACACCGCCCTGGGCGCAGTACACGTACATGCTTTGCCCTTTGAAGCTCATTGGGATGATCGACGAGTGCGACATCTTCCAGTGATGCGGGTTCGGCGTTTTCCATAGGACCTTGCCTGTTCGACAGTCCACCGCGATCATCAGGGCGTCGCCGGCCGGGGCCAGAATGACTCTCTCCCCCTCCACCAGCGGACACTGCCCGGCGTACCATTGGGGGATCGTGGCACGGAACTCGTGAACAAGGTCCAGGGGCCACAGTAGCTTGCCTGTGGACGCATCGAGGCACGTTACGTGACACTTCGGTCCAAGGGTCACAAGGTACTTGTCAGTCACCGAAGGGACGGTCCTTGACATACCGTGATTGCGCTTCACCTTAACCGGATACGAGTAGCGCCAAATATCCTTCCCGTCTCTGGAGGAAAAACACCGAACCACATCAGCGTGCTTGTCCCGATCGTAGTCGAGAACGTACACTCGACCGTTCAAGACCGCAGCGCCCGCATAACCTTCTCCCAGAGTGACTGTCCAGAGCGCGCGTGGACCCTCACCCCCCCATCTCTTTGCCAGGGGCGTCTGCGCGTTGTCGACGCCGTCGAAATCCTTCCCGCGGAAACGAGGCCACGCTCCGGGCAGCTCTGAGGGCGTCCCATCGGCCTTTTCAAGCAGGCCCTTCAACTGGGGCGGCCCGGCATAAGCCACGGCCCCGAGGTCAGCGTTGTCGGCGCCAGGTTTACGCTCCTTCAAGTCCCGATGGGGGCCGGAGACGAACAGGGATCCCACCAGCAAAGCCGCCAGCAATCCGCCAATCATCGGAAGTGCTCGCAGGCCGAATACTTTCTGAAGTATAGGGTGTGGATTCACGGAAAACGACCCCTCCTGAGTATTTCTTTACCGACGCAAGGATACAAGAAAGACAGCCCGCCGACAAGTCACTGCGGAG
>JACQGJ010000028.1 GCA_016199605.1 Armatimonadota bacterium
CCGCCGCGTCGCATAGCTTCAACGCCTTCGCCGAAATCCGCCGCTGGACGCAGAGTGAAGACACCGTCTGTCCCCGCGCCCCCTTGATGCTCCAGACTGACATCGCTATTCGAGGTCCGCCCGAACCCGCCAAACCGGTACGTGCGGCAAACCCTGGGAAGGGGACGCGAGGGCGTGGCAATGAACATCGCGTGATAGGACGCGCCCTCCGGTATCATCACCGGCTTCTGGATCATTACCACGGTACAACGCCCGCCACGGTCGCTCACTTCCGCTTGGATCGGCTTGCCGTTGGCCCGGTCGTACACCCAGTTGCCGTCATGTTCCGGCGCCCAGCAGAGACCTTTCTTGTCGGAGGTCAGCCACAGAACCGTGGAGCGTTGCCCATCCGTCGAGAACGGCATCTTGGCCGTTCCGTTTCCGGTTTGCAGCAGGAGTGGGTCAAGAACGTATTCGGCAAACTTCCGGTTCACGGTCCAGGTGAGCTTCATGGATCGGACGATGGGTTCGCCATGCACCGTGAAGTCCCACCGGACGAATCCGTCGAACTCCACGCGCGTCTTCCATGACAAGGTGAAATCCCTGGCGGTCCCTTTACCGGTGAAATCCACGTAGCTCTTGTGAATCTCTCGCTTGGTGATTTCGTACCTGATCTTTGCCGGGCCCGTTTCCGTTTCCACCTCCAATTCCGGCGGCTGAGTCAGAATCGAGTCGCCGGTGTGGAGGATCCTGCGGGGTAGCGGATGATTGCCGAATTGGTAGGTCCGCCCCCATACCTTCACAACATTCCGGTCGCTCACCGTCATCGGTGTCCAGGGAGAGGGAACTTCGTCATCCAGTCCCAGGCTGTTGTCAAACCAGTCGGTGTTTGGGCGAACGATCTTCTTTTCGGCTTTCTCCGTCTTGCCATCGGGATCGGTAAGCGTCAGCGAATAGACATACTCTCCCTCTTCATCCACGCCGCTAACGATCCGGGATTCCTGCAAAGCAGACGGCCGCCAATCTTGCACAATCGAATTCCCCGACGGTGTTTTGACAACTCCTTTGGCTTTCACCTTGCCGCCGGCAATCGCCTTCTGCCAGACTTCCGCCAAGGGATGGTAGTCAAAATCCACCCGCAAGCGGTTGAGCGGGCCTCTTCCGTCATCCACGCCGCTCAGCAGAATATCAATGTTTGGCAGGTCCTTCCTGCTTCCGCCGCTCTCGGGCGCCGATTGTTGATACTGGCGCTTGATCTCGAGCGCGCTGAGGGGACGTGAATAGATGTGAATATCATCCACGACCGTCTCTTTGCCCACATCCACCGCCGCATCGGGCCAGAGCCGGTCGCGGATACCGAGGAACGATTCCGCCGGTGAGGGCTTGAGGTCGCGCGCCAGTTTCGCCTCTTCGGGCAGCCTGACCTCGCTGCGCAGTTCGCCATCGAGATAGAGCCTGATCGTTTCCAGGGTCCATGTGATCGCCAGTAGAAACCACTGCTTCCGCCGATACTTCGTAGCGGGAGCGCCTGCCGTCTTGTACATGTTCGGGCGGCACCAGGAGCTATGCCAGTAGAAATAGAACGTGGGAGTATCGAGGTACTCGTACAGGAAGAAGCTCACCCAGTCGTTACCGTCCTTGAAGAGCACGTTCACAAAACTCTTGTGACATAGCTTTCCGTCGGGAGACCGCACGTCGTCCGGATCATAGTTGTTGGCCATCAGCCAGATAGTGAGCGCGCCCTGGCGGTGATCAAGGTTGTTGGTCACATCGTACTTGAGCGACTCGCCCTCCTTGATATTGAACGCGTTGCGCCCGTTGACACCGAGAATGGTGCGGAACTCCAGGCTGTCGTTGAGGGTGGTCGAAGCGGGGTTGCCTTTGGCGTAATCCGCGACGGTGGTCTTCTTGTCGAAGGTGAGGGAGAAGGTAAGGTCTGGTGCGGTTGAGGCCGCTACTTCGTCTATCATCCAGTTCCCCTTGGCGCCGAAATCCCTGATGTTATTGGATGTACGGAGATTCCTAAAGCCTGCCGTCGCCAGGACTCCAAGACAGAGTGCCACGAGAACGACCTTGTTACAGACGCCCTTCTTCATTCCCCGAGATCTCCCCTCGAAATCCTTCACCCTATTGGATGTATGAGGCTTCCTGCAACCTGCCGTCGCTCTCGACATCCATAAGCGAGCCCATGGCTTCGCCGATCTCACTCGCCCGCGCCACCAATCTCGTACACTTCCAGAGCGTCAAACCAGGCCCGATGACCCGTCTTCGGTTGGCCCATGGCGTCCACACGGGCTATCAGGGAGACCGTACCTCCGGGGCCGCTCGTGTTTCGACCATAAAGGCACGCCAGTCAGCGGTGCATCGTAAGGAGTAGCTCCCGGGCAGAATTCCCCTTGCTGCGTCACGGAACTGGGTGAGCATCCCACACCTCGTCCCTGCGCCCTGACCTCCCAATCCGCGGGCAAGCCCTGATCAATCAACTCCGCGAAGCCACAGGCGGCAGACGCGGCGCTACTCTGCGAACAGCCG
>JACQGJ010000283.1 GCA_016199605.1 Armatimonadota bacterium
GATCTTGCGCACCAACCGCTGGGCCACGACCGCGACGAGAGCATCGGCAAGCAGGGCCGGCTCGGAGGCCAGAGCTACCAGTTTTTCGACAGCGGTCGCCGCATCATGACCGGCGAGTCCCACCAACAGCAGATGTCCCGCGAGGGCGGCGTCGATTGCTTGCCGGAGTGTATCCCCGTCGCGCACCTCATCGACCATCAGGATGTCCGGGTCTTGGGAGAGCAGCGACCGAAGCATCGTTGCCGGCGTCAAGTCCAAGGCCCGGTTGCTGATCGCTTGCTGCACCCCCGGGATTTCGCGGCCGAGGCTCTCTTCGATCGTGACGAGGCTGCGCTCCACTGAGTTGAGATGCTCCAGTAAGGAGCATAGGGTCGTAGTGCGCCCCGATCCTTGCGGGCCGGCGACGACGATGATTCCACAAGGCTGCTTCAGCAACGAGTGAACCTGTTCTTCCTGGTCACCCTCCCATCCAAGATGTTGGAGGGCCACAACCCCTTCCGCCTCCTGTCTGACGTGAATGTAGACCGCTTCCCCATGGGTCGTGGGGAAAGTCGCGACCCGCATGTCATAGTCGCGTTCGTTGAATTGGCATGAAAGACGGCCACGCTGTGGAAGACGGCGCTCGCCGATGTCCAGTCCTGCCATGACCTTCAGTCTGGAAGCAACAGCCCAATAGTCCTGCAACGCTATCTCAGGGCCAGGTCGAAGGGCCCCCTCCACCCGGAACCTCACCCGCACAGTGCGCCGGGCTGTCTGGATGTGGATATCCGTCGCGCCCAGTTCCGCGGCTTGCTGCAGGATCTCGTTGACCTTGACAACAATCGGCGAGAGTTCCTTCTCTGCTCGAAGGACCTCCGTGCCTTGTTGTGAGACAGTTGGACGCCTGCCCGCAGGGCAGGAATCGAACTCCCGCTCCTCGGTCGCTTCCGCCTCTCCTCGCTGGAGGATTTCCTCAGCCATTTGCTCCAGATGATCTGCCAATCGTAGACAGAGGTTGTCCAACTTCCCGTGCTCTTCTCCAATGGTGAGGATATGGCGCACCAGCGGCGGGAAGACCTCCGGGTATTGTTCCATCACCGTCGACAAGCGGTCGCCTTCCCGGATCGAGGTGTGCATAAACAACGTCGCCTCGCGCAACGCCTGAGGCTCGCAATTCTCGGCGACGGTCTCCAGAGCCTGGAGGATCGGCACGCCCGAAGTCAGCATACAACCCATCTCGAACGACCACAGAGACAACTGAAAGGTGCGATAGGCTTCGGCATTGTCTACGAACCGGGTGATGAGAGCTTCATGGTCCGCGTAATCGGCTGCCCGGTTGAGCGTGACGTCCAAAATGCCGCCCACTTCGCCTGCCCTCACGAGACGGACCAGCAAAGGAGGGAAAACCGCTTCATGTTTGGCCATTGCCTTTGAAAGCGTCCCTCCAGATTCGACGTCGGCCCGCACTTCCTTGATGGCGGAACGCAGCTCCGGATTGAGCCCGCTCTCCTCCAATACGTATAGCATTCGCACCAGGGAAAGCCCGGTCTCTATCATAAGCGCAAAGGACCGCAGGTCGCATCGCAAGTCAGATAGGATCGTTTGTTTAGCCATCGGAATCCTCCCCGCGCATTTCCCGTAGATCGCTGGTCACCCGCAGCGCTTCCTCCGCGCTCGTAACGCCTTGAGTCACCAGACTGGCAGCAGACCGCAGCAGGCTCTGAAAACCAGACCTGACTGCGGTGTTGAACAAGGAAACCTCGTCGGCTCCCTGCTTGATAGCACCACTGATTTCATCGTTGACTTCGAGCACTTCAAGAACACCTTCACGACCACGGTAACCAGTCGAGCGACATGTCTCGCATCCTGCGCCTTTGGCAAACTGACCTGGTATGCCCGGGGCAAGACCCAACGAGCGCAGCGCCTCCGCCGAGGGGGACGCGGCTTGCCGGCACTGAGCGCACACCTTCCGCGCGAGCCTCGAAGAGACTACACCGATCAGCGTGGAGGAAAGCAGACCGGGATCCACCCCCAATCTCCGGAGGCGTGCAATAGCGCCCACGGCATCACTGGCGTGCATGACTGAGATGATGAGGTGACCTGTGAGCGCGCCTTGCAGAGCAGCCTCGGCTGTTTCCCTGTCCTGGATCTCACCGAGGAAAACCACATCGGGGTCCTGCTGAAGAAGATGACGGAAGCCCTCGGGGTAAGTCAGGCCCGCCTTCCTGTTGACATGGCTGTGGCTGATTCCCTCAAGGACATACTCCACAGGGTCCTCGATGGTGACGATGTTCAGCTTCACCGGGTCCAAGGCCTTCAGCAGTCCGAGGGCGACCGTTGTCTTGCCGCAGCCCGTGGGTCCCGCGACCAGCAGCAATCCACTGGGACGATGCAAGAGGTCATGCACTTCCTGTAACTGATCCGCCGACAAACCCATCTTACCGAGATCTACAAGCACTGCAGACCGATCCAGGATCCGCAGGGCAGCCTTCTCCCCATGTTGAAACGGAAAGGTTGAAGCGCGGAGATCGTAGTCCTTATCTGCCATCCGCACCCGTATACGCCCGGTTTGCGGAAGTCGTCGTTCCGCGAGGTTCATGTCCGCCATGATCTTGATCCGATTGATAAGTGACTGATGCGCGTACTCAGGAATCTTCAAGTGTTCATGCAACACCCCATCTACGCGCAGTCTCACGCGTAAGCCTTGCCGCATCGGTTCGAGGTGGATGTCGCTGGCGTTGAGTTTTATGGCGTCCTGGAGAATGGAGTCAACGATTCCCGTGTCCGGTTCATCCAAAGCGGGTAGTGGAGAGGTTATTCCGAGAGCAGTCTTCAGTGAGTCTAACTCTGTCTGGCAGGGGCGACAGAGCCGAAGATGGAAAACGAGCTTGCCCAGAGCGTCGTCGACCAACTCTTCTTTCAACAAAGCCACGAGGTTCTCCTGCACCCATTCGCAACTCACCTCCAGAGTGTCTTGGAGCGCCTCCAGAGCGGTCCTCTCCGCCAGATGCTCCATTTCTTCGGCCTTCGTCTCCAGTTTGGCGGCCGGTTTCTGCTGTCTCGGAGCGAAGGGTCTGTGTTTCGCTGCCACCTTTCACACCTCCCAATCCTTGAGTGTTTCTCTTAGTCGCATCACCGCTTCATGCATTCGATACTTCACCGTCCCCTCCGGGATAATCAGCGCCTCGCCAATCTCTCGGTACTTCATCCCCTGGAAATGCGAGAGGACGAAGACGATTCGCAAGGACTCGGGCAACTCACCGATCGCCGCTTCGATACGCCGACGCCGCTCCCGCTCCAAGACAACATGCTCGGGCTGTGAGGCCGCCTCGGCTGCGACACGCTCCAGAACTGATTCGCCAGCGCCTTCCTCTGTGCGCGGTCGCCGCGATTGGTCTCGCTTGTGGTTGAGCCAGAGGTTGCGCGCGATCTCATACAGATAACCTTCGACTCGCCCTGTCGGCTGGTAGGACTCCCGCGATCTCCAGATCCGTAGAAAGGTTTCTTGCGCCAGATCCTCGGCAAGAGGAATGTCGCGACAGAGCACATGGAAAAACCATCGCAGTCGCTTCTCGTAACGATGAAACAGTTCGGCAAAGGCGTCGGCATCACTTTTCCGCACCTCCAGCATCAACTCGTGGTCGCTCATGGGGCTGTAGCGGTTGTGCTGCATCCCGACACTCACTTTCTTCTGTCGAAGCGCCGCAAAATCGTCTGGCATTGAACAAGAACACCAACGGGATTAGAAGGTTGGCCGAGGTTCACGATCGCCCCCCGCAAGGGCTCCGCAGAGGGGTCAACGATGAATCGTGTAGGCGTAGTACAACGGAAGGAACACCAGCTTCTGTTCCGGCAGTTCCGCGTACGGGGCGCTGGAAAACACGTATCCGGTGGGGCAATCCTGATACGTCGCGAGCAACAGGTGCAGACTCCTCAGTCTGCCGGAGGCGCTGCTCTTGACCTCGACCGGGTGTATTCGTCCGTTGACTACGGTCAGGAAATCCACCTCCGCCGTGCTGCTCTTGGTTTCACGCGACCAGTAGTAAAGCTGCTCCTCCCGAGCTGCCAATAACTCCTGACCGACGAATTGTTCTGCCAGGGCGCCCTGGTAGATGTCCAGCAACTCAGTCTTTCCGTACTCGGCCTCCATCGGCATCCCGCTCAGGTGTTGCATGAGACCAACGTCCACCATCAGCGCCTTGAACTTTCGCTCCGACGCGGAAGCGCCCAGAGGCAAGCCTGACGGGGAGGCGGCGGGGACTTTGTGAATCACACGAGCAAGGCAGAGCAACTCGAAAGCCTTCTTGATGGTCGGGTGGGAAAAACCTTCCGCAAGTCGAGAGTATTTTATTTGCTGGCCGACATGTCGGGCGACGGCTACAAGGACCGCGTTCAGGCAGCGTTTGTCGGAATGGGGCGCGTACTTGGAGAAATCCTGACGGTAGGAGTTCACCAGCTCCGACTGCACCTCAAAGGCCTCTCGAATCTTCTCAGTGGCTGCATAAGCCAGCACACATTCCGGCATCCCGCCCACAAACAGGTAGTGGCGCAGTTCCCGCAGCAACATGATGTGAACACTTTCGGGTTGGTTGCAGGGCGAGGACAGAACGATGTCGACCGCC
>JACQGJ010000284.1 GCA_016199605.1 Armatimonadota bacterium
AAGGTCGGAGTGAAGAAATCCTGGGCATGGCGCTCAAAGACGAGACTCGCCCTTACTACCTCGCCACGAAGGTTGGTTACTACCCCGAACCGTTTGATTACACTCGTGACACGGTCTGGCGCGGCTTCGAGGACAGCCTGAAGCGACTGGACCGAAACCAGGTGGACCTCCTCCAGATACACGAATCCGAAATGGCGGGCTGGGAGGGCATCTTCGGAAAAGGACGGACGCTTGAAGCGCTCCGGGAAATGCGCGAGCAGGGCCTCGTTAAGGCCATCGGTATCACCGGCTCGGACCTCGACCTCATGACGCGGGCGATTCGGACGGGGGAGTTTGTCAGTGTCGTCACGTTTCTCAAGTACGACCTCCTCGTCCAGTCAGCGAACGAGGACTTGATACCGACCGCCGCGGAGCACGGCGTGGCGGTTATCCTTGGGTCGCCGCTGCACGCGGGTTTGCTTGGCTCGAAACGGGACCACTGGCTGCAAACACGCTTTGCCGACCTGCGTCCGCGCCTCGGAAGGATCGAGGCGCTCCTCGCCGACCAGGCTGAGCCAATCAGCCGCGTCGCCCTTCGCTACCTGCTCTCCAACCCGAACGTCGCGGTTCTCCTTTCGGGTGTCTCGAACCTCCAGGAGTTGGAAGACAGCGCGTTGGCCTCGGACGGTCGCCTTCTCGCTCCTGAGCTCATCCAACAGATTGAGGGTCTTCAATCATGAGTGCCTTGCGAGTTGGTTTTATCGGAGTCGGTCATATTGCTAACCGGTCACATCTGCCTGCGCTTGTGCCGCTTGTTGAGGCGGGGGAGGTGGTCCTTCAGGCCTTCTGCGACATGGATGCGCAGCTTCTGGCCGAACAGGCCAGAGCCTTCGGGGTGAAGCGTACTTACAGCGACCACCACGAGATGCTGGACAAGGAAAAGCTGGACGTTCTCTACGTCATCATCCCGCCCACCTGCCACACTGACGCAGAGCTTTTAGCGGCGGAAAAAGGCATCGCCCTTTTTGTCGAGAAGCCGCAGGCGCTCGACATGGGGCAGGCCGTATGCTTTGAGGAGGCGATCCGTCGTTCCGGCATCGTCAGCGCGGTCGGCTTCATGATGCGCTACTATCCTGCCGCGGAGCAGTTGCGGGAGCTTGTCGCTCACCGGACTCCACGACACGCCAATATCCAGCTTTTCTACAGCGGCGCTCCGGTCAGGCACTGGACGAATCGGAAGGAATTGTGTGGCGGGTCTTTCGTTGAAAACAGCATTCATACCGTCGACCTTCTGCGCTATTTCATCGACTCCGACTTCGAAGCGGTCAGCGCCTTCTACTTCGAGCGTCCCTGCGATCCGGACCCGAAGACCATCAACCTGCCGTACGCCTATAACGTGAACTACCGCTTTGCGTCGAACGTCGTGGCGAACGTCACGACCTCCCGAGTTCTGACAAACACGAAGGCGAGCCGCTGGGAGACGTTGGTCGTCTGCAACGACTCGCTCATTGAATACTCGCACAGCCAAATCGTTGAGAACGGTGAGGTCGTGTGGCAGTCCCGCGAGCAGGCGAATCCCTTCGCCCTTCAAGCGAAGCATTTCATCGCCGCGGTCCGTGCGGGCGATCCCTCGATGGTCAAGAGTTCCTATTCCACCGCCCGCAACAGCCTCGCGGCGGTCCTCGGCGCAAATGCCTCTGCCGACCGCGGCGGCGAGATGATCCACCTCCCGACCTTCGTTGATAATGCAAGGTAACCGCATGATGCGAGCCTACCACGAGGTGGAAGTGGAACCAACGAGCAAGACTCATTCGATGGTGTACCAACCGGGCGAACCATGAAGGGCAGCAGCGCTCTCTTTGAGGTAAGGAGGAATTCCGGGATCAAGATCGAAGAGTACCTCAGTCCTTTGGATATCACGATATTCACGACGATGATCGTTTATGTCGCGGCATCGTCGCCTTGCTTCAGGAAACGGTTATGCGAGAAAGTCGGTTAGTAGTAAGACATCGCCGAGAGCCCAACATCGCCAACGGAATGCGGTCAAGAAAGGCGCGGAGGCCGTTCACCGTTCACATCACGGTTCTCACATGCCTGACTGCAACTTTGGTGCAGGCTCAGTGGGAGAACCAGGATGCGGGGCGTCGACGCTACACCTCACAGGGGATGATTCCGCCCTTCCGTCAGATGTGGAGCAGGACAGTTGGGGGCGGGAAATACACCCGATGCCAGGTGTCGGGCTTTGAGGTCTACGCCGCAGCACCGGAGGGGAATGAGACGAAGATCCACGTCCTCAATCGACTCACCGGCCAACCGGTTCGAAGTCCCCTCTCTCTCCCGACAACGGGGTTCATGATCGCTCCGGTGCGCGCCGGGAATCTGCTCCTTTGCACCTATCCCACACCCAACACGGAAACGGCCACCAAACAGCGTTGGCAGACTGCGGCTGTGTCCCTGGAGACGGGCGCGACCGTCTGGAAGGTGGATCGTGGGAGTCACCCCAACCAGGTTGTCGTCGTGGGAGACCGTGCTCTGTGCGTGGATGACGACGCGTTTCGGTGCCGGTGGGTTAAGGACGGAGTTGTGGCCTGGTCGATGAGCCCTGGTTTCTTCGGAGGGGACTACTTCGCTGCGGACGAGAGCAGAATCTACATGAGCGTGCAGCAAGCCCTGGCTGCGGTGAAGATCGAGGAGGGTCAGATTGTGTGGAGGACTGATGCCATCCGCCCAGCTCACCTCACGGTCTCTGAGGGTGACATCTTCTCCCTGGGGTACGATTCTCAACTCATCGTCGCTGCGAAGGAAGACGGGAGCATCAAGTGGCAAACTGCGGCTCCCGGAGCCGGGATGCGTGGGGTCGCTGTGGGAAGAGATGTTCTCGTATTCGGACTTCCTCCCGAGAGGTCCGCGGCCGTTCCAGGGGGTGGGCCGCATCCAGAACGTGTTTGTGCGCTGGACCGGAGAACCGGCATAGCGCGGTGGCAGCAAGACTTGCCCGGCGCCGTCTACACCAATGCGCCTCCGGCTTGCTGGATCCTTGGCGATGTCTGTGTTCTTGCCGCAGACGGGCGGTGCGTCTGGGCACTGGACCTGGACAACGGGAATATCCTCTGGACAGCCACCCCCTTCGACTGGATGTATTCCCTCGCCGTCAGTGATGATGGCGTTCTGTATATTGCACATCAGGGGACAGTCACCGCATACTCCGGGTGCAGCCCCTCCGACTCCGGCATAGTGACAGGCAAGGTGACCCGCGCTGCCGGTCCGCCTGCCGTCGGTGTCCCCCTGTCGCTGAAAAGTGGCGCGGGACAACCGATCTCCTCGGCGACGGATGAATCGGGGACCTTTCGGGTTCGCCATCTGCCACCGGGTCGATATGAAGTCCGAGCGGGTGACGGGGACTTCACGGCGAGTACCTCCTGTGAAGTCAGAGCGGGACAGGTCGTCAGGGTGAAGCTGGCCCTTCCCCCGGCGAAGACCGGGACGATCTCTGGCTCCATTGAGAAACGGGAAATGCGCGGCCCGAGGTATGCTGCGACGCGAGATCCTGGACTGACTCTGATACAGGCCGTTCAAGGGGCCAAAGTGATCGCCAGCGTATACGTGGATGATCAGGGGCGTTACCAACTCAAGAACCTGCCTCCGGGGCGCTATCAAGTGCGCGCCCTTTGCGGAGAAGCGATCCCGCAGACGAAAAGCAATGTTGAGGTAACCGCAGGGGTGAATCGCAGTCATGTCGACTTTCTTCTCACGATCAATCTTGAAGCCGTATCCATCTCCGGGCAGGTGATTGCCGCGCAGACGCGCGCTCCGCTGCGCGCCGCTAAAGTCTACATCATCTCCGGGGGCCGTCTCGTCAACTTCGCTGCGACGGACGCCGCAGGTCAGTACCGCGTCTGCAATCTCCCGACAGGAACCTATACCCTGAAGGTTGAAATGGCGGGATACCTCGCTGAAACCAAAGAAGGGATTCTCGTTCCCGAGCACGGCCAGGTGCAGGATGTCAACTTCGTGGTGACGGCAAAGTAGCTTGTCTTCATGAAACATGGAGAGGGCGTGGCATGATAGGGCCTACAGTCCGTGTCATTGCGGCACTTCGAACGACCCTCCCGGGATTCTGTGTGCCCCGGGTCTTGGCTGACGCGAAGACCTCACGGTCAGATAGCTCGAATTTCGCTTGCTTCCTCACTCCGTTCGTCGCAATGACAACTCGAAACATATTTCTGAATCGGGCTATGCACTTGAGTCCAATTCAGCAGGCCCTTCTGTCCCGGAGGGACAGGATGAGAGTAGCC
>JACQGJ010000029.1 GCA_016199605.1 Armatimonadota bacterium
CTCGGTCTGACGAAGCGTTTGAGGGTTGATCTTGTTTCCGTGCGTCTTCCCGACTTCGCCCATCCGATGCGGGAGACTCTTTTCCCCTTGGCTACCGGGCACCATCAGACCCCGGTGCGGCAATTGCAGATCGTTAATCTGCCTTCGTTGCTAAGTAAGGTGAGGGACTCGCTCCAGACCAAAGCAGCGCAGGCGAAGTGGCGCGGTTCGATTTGTCTCGGCATTCCTGAGCGGGACCAGTACGTGACTCTGCGCCGCGACACGAGAGGAAACTTTGAAGTCGATGCTGGGAGGACTTCCCCCTGTCTGGAGCTGGATTGGCGAGCAGCCGCTCGGATCGTTTTCGGTGGACTTCCGGGCGAGTTCGATCACCTGCGCTCCGGACCGTTCGACCTCCTCCGCGAGGTTTTCCCCCTCGAGTGGTTTTTCTATCCGGCGGATTGTGTATGAACCTGAGTCGAACTCACTCAACAAAAGGAGAGGCAGATGGCTGAAACATTGGCTTTAGATGGCGGACCAAGTACCGTTCCCGATGGGATGGTGCAGGCGTGGCCACCGCTGACTCAACAGGACAAGGAGGCCGTCTTGGCGGTATTCGACAGCGGCCACTTGCATGGCACCGCGGCGCCCCGCGCGCTGGAGTTGCAGGAGAAGTGGGCGGAGTATTGCGGCGCGAAGTATTGCCTGGTAACCAACAGCGGCACCTCCGCGTGCCACATGGTGGTCGCAGTTGCAGGAGTGGAGCCCGGCGATGAGGTCCTCGTTCCCGCCTTCACCTATTGGTCTACCGCAGCAGCGGTGCTACACCAGAACGCCATTCCCATTTTCGTGGACATTGATCCGAAGACGTACACGATGGATCCGGCGCTGATCGAGGAGAACATCAACTACCGGACGAAGGCTATCTTCCCCGTGGACATTCACGGGATGCCCAGCGATATGGACCCGATCCACGAGATCGCTCGCAAGTACGACCTGTCCGTCATCTCGGACTGCTGCCAAACGCACGGGGCGAAATACAAAGGAAAGACCGTTGGTTCCATCGCCGACGCGACAGCGTTTAGCTGCAATCGATCGAAGAACTTGTCCGGTGGCGAGGGCGGCCTGTTCACGACCGACAACGAGGAGTGGTGTCGGCACGCGGCGATGCTGCGTGAATTCGGGGAGGTCGTGGTTGCCGGGAAGGATCGGGAATACAACGCCTTCGGACTTGGTTGGATGTATCGCAACCATGAATTCGTAAATGCTTTCATTCTCAGCCAACTGACTCGGCTGGAGGAGAACAATGCGAAGCGCAAAGAGTTCGCTCAGTTCCTGACTTCGGAATTGTCGCAGATTCCAGGATTGCAGGGACCCTTCACGCCGACCTATGCAGACCCCGTCTATTTCAGTTACGTGGTCGAGTTCCTGCCCTCAGAGTTGGGACTGGACGTTCCCGTGACCGAGTTCAAAGACGCCGTGCAGAAAGCCCTTGCAGCGGAGGGAATCGGGATGGGGCAATGGCAGTCCATGCCGGTGCCCGCACAATCGGTCTTCCAGGAGAAGAAAGGCTACGGCAAAGGTTGTCCCTGGTCGTGTACGCACGGCCGGGATGTTGAGTACCGTGGTGAGGATTATCCCCGAACGCTTGAATTCATCGCCAACCACTCGTACCTCTCCGCCGTCCATCCTCCGAATGGGATGGACCTGATGGAGTTGTACGCGAAAGGCTTCCGCAAGGTCATCGACAACATCGACCGCGTGATGGAGCTCGCGAGGGTGTGACCGTGGAAGGGTAGGGCTGGCTCGCAAGAAGAAGCAGCAAGGAGAATCATGAAGAACGATCAGCAACATCCTGAACGCCTCCGACGATCGGAGAGCTTTCTCGGCATCCATTTCGACTTCCATGCAGGCGAGGACTGTACGGAGATCGGGAAGCACGTCACCCGGGAGATGGTCGAAGCCATCATCGATCAGGTGCATCCCGACTACATTCAGTGTGACTGCAAAGGCCACTCTGGGCTGTCGAGCTATCCGACGAAGGTTGGCTACGCAGCGCCCGGATTTGTGAAAGACCAGCTTCGTATCTGGCGCGACGTGACGGCAGAGCGAGGAGTGGGACTCTACATGCACTACTCGGGCGTGTGGGACATGGAGGCGATGAAGCATCACCCGTCGTGGTCGAGAGTCGACGAGAAGGGCAAACGAGACAAGAACAATGCCTCGGTGTTCGGCCCTTACGTCGATAAGCTGCTCATCCCGCAACTGAAAGAGTTGTGCGATGAGTATGAAGTCGATGGAATGTGGATCGATGGCGAGTGCTGGGCGACGTGCCAGGATTACGGCAAGGAGATCGTCGAAGCCTTCCGGGAGCAGACGGGCCTCCAGGAAGTGCCGCGCAAATTGGAGGACCCACACTTCTGTGAATTCACGGAGTTCTGTCGCGAAGGCTTCCGCCGGTACCTGCGGCACTACGTGGATGAGCTACACCAGCACAATCCCAGCTTCCAGATCGCGAGCAACTGGGCCTACAGTTCCTTCATGCCCGAGCCGGTGACCTCGAACGTCGATTTCATATCGGGCGATTACTCGTTGCAGGACAGCCTGAATGCCGCGCGCCTGGAAGGTCGCTGCATGGCGCGGCAAGGGAAGCCATGGGACCTGATGGCCTGGAGTTTCAGCAGCAAGTGGGGAGAAGGTTGCTTCAGCACCAAGTCGATCCCCCAACTGCAACAGGAGGCGGCTGTCGTGCTTGCCCTCGGCGGCGGCTTCCAGGCGTACTTCCGACAGAAGCGAGACGGCTCGATTCACGCCTGGCAGATGAAGGTGATGGCCGAGGTGGCGAAGTTCTGTCGTGCCCGCCAGCCGTTCTGCCATCGAGCGGAAGCGGTGCCGCAGATCGCGCTGCTCAATTCCTCTGCCTGGTTCTATCGCCGCAACCGGCGAGTGTTCAGCCCGTGGGAAGGACTGCTCGTGCCTCTGCGCGGTGTGCTGCAAGCTCTGCTTGAATCACAGCACTCTGTTGAAGTGTTGTCCGAGCATCACCTGGCGGGACGGCTGCGAGAGTATCCCCTTCTTGTTCTCCCGGAATGCGACTACCTTGAGCCGAAGTTCAAAAAGGAATTGCTGACTTATGTGGCTGAGGGAGGAAACCTGCTGTTGGTTGGACCGAAGTGCGCCGCCTTGTTCAAGAAGCAATTGCAGGTGAGTTTCAGAGGTGACCCTGAGGAGAAAGCTCAGTGGCTCGAGCACGAGGGATGGCTGGGGGGAATGAAGACCCTGTCACAGTCAGTGAAATTGGGCGGAGGCTCCCGCGCGTACGGCAAGCTCTACAGCGAGGACGATACGACCGGGCCGTACGAAACGGCAGCCTGCATCGCGTCGTTGGGCAAGGGGAAAATCGCCGCGACGTTCCTGAATTTCGGCGAGCGCTACAGCAACGCGGCCACGACGGTAGCACGCGATTTCCTGAACTCGCTCGTGCGAGAGCTTTTCCCCAAGCCACTCGTGGAAGTGCAGGGCTCTCACGCCGTCGATGTGTCCGTCAATCAACTGAACGGAAGACTGATGGTGAACCTGGTTAACACCTCAGGTCCTCATGCCAACAC
>JACQGJ010000242.1 GCA_016199605.1 Armatimonadota bacterium
CAGGATCCGAACGCGGAGCGACTTCGACTCCCGACCATGAAGTGGCACTGTCAAAATCGCTCCACCTTCATTCGGCACCTCGCCAGTGAAGACCTCCTGCCAGTTCTCACCCTCCGAAGAAACATCAATCGCGAATCGCCATGAGCGGTAGTCTCCCGAGGGCCATTCGGCTTGGGTCAGTTCCACCGCCTCGATCCTCGTCGGGTTGGGAAGTGACAGAGTCAAGGCCACCGGGAAACTCACATTGTTTTCCGCGAGCCAATGGCCGTCGGACTGGCTCCCCGGCAACACGATGAAATCATCCATCACAACGCCGACGAGGTTAGGTTCCTCTGCGGCGAGTCTGTAGATGTGGTCCTGTTCCTCGCCCAGTTCGTGCGGCTGACCGTTGTTGTCGAACAGCGACCACTCAACACGCTTCAGAGGCCGGAAGGGGATATAGTACTGGTGGAAAGGTGGAGTTGGCTTGCCGGACAGACGGATGAAAATGAGATTGGGAATGCCCATGTAGAAGGCCCCTTCAACCGGAGTCATGCGCGACTTACCCGGAAGCCCGTAGGCGCCGTCATAGAAGAAAGCGTCGTGCGCCCAGATCCAGAGGCGGTCTCGCACCGTCTCCAGTCCAGATCGGATCGGTTCTCTCGACCTCAAGTTTGACTTCGCCATCGTATTCCCCCTCGCTGCCTCGTCGAACACTGAGCTCCATGTACAAAACGTCACGCCTGCGCTTGCCGCCTCAAGGAACTCCCGTCGAGAGATTTCAGTCATGCTTATCCTCTCCAAGAACCTATCCTGAAAGTCACGGGTTGATTAGCATCAACCCCTACGCCCATGTAATACGTCCTACCGGGTAGGGGTTGATGCTAATCAACCCGACCCGATCGTGGGCAGGTTGCGACTTTTGGGATAGGCTCCAAACCGCGTCCCCACCCGCTTCAAGCAACCCTACATTCTCACTGCGGTTCTTTTCCTGGTTTGGCAGGATCAGGATCCTCGTCGGTCTCCTCAACGTTGTTGGCGATCACCACGCGGCCTTTTGCTTTGTTCACGATGCGCGCCTTCCCGTAGAATTCATTGCCTGTGATGACCGCAGATCGAACCTCAGGCTCAAGAACGATCGGAACCGGGTTACTGTTTACCCCGGCGGTGTTCCGGCTGTTGATGAAGACACAACCATTGATGGCGACTCGACCGCTTTCCACGTGGATCATGGTGTCGGACTTACGACTCTCCGGGTGGATGCAGTAGAAGTGGCAGTTGCTGAACGAGACACGGCCAGTCCCCGCGATCTTCGCCAAGGCAGTTCCGCGGGCGCCATCGACGCTCCCGAAGAAGCCACAGCCTGTGAACCGAACCATTCCGTTGTTGGTGGGACGGATGACGACATCGCCGAAAATCTGTGAGTTCGAGAAACTGACACCCGAATGCCCCTGGGTTTCTTCCACGAGCACCGCGGTGTTGCACATGTCCGCGCCGCTCTGGGTCAACAGGTAATTGCCAGCGCCCTCGTAAGGGCCGGTTCCGATCCCGCGGACGAATCTCATCCCGACGTTGTAGCTGATGGCGAAACAGTTCGTGACGTACTCCCAGTCGCTGCGCCCGAAGATGAACGCCTCGCCCTGTTCCAGCATGAACTTCGCGACCGGGCTGTTCTCGTCTGCCGCTGTCCAGAAGGGCCAGAAGTGAATGTTCTCAATCCGACCGATGTCGAGGCACAGGTCAACGTACAGTCCGCGACGGAGCGGTTGGGCATAGAGGTTGCGGATGTAGTGGCGACCGGCAACAATGCTCCCGAAGTCCACAGCCTGGTAGGGATTCACCATCAACACGTCCACTATAGCACAGTTGTCCGCGCCTGCCGATTGCACCGTCCAAGGGTAAGCAACAGGCGGATTGGTTTTAGTTTGTTCGGGGTAGAAGATGGTGACGCCCTTCAAGGTCGAGTTGAAGCTTAGACGGAGGAAAGGCGTTCCCTTCTCTTCACCGGCGCCCTCGATGGCGAGCAACACACTCCCGCTCAACTCCGGGCCGCCCTTCGGGTCTTTGGGGTCGTGGTATTGGTCCACTGTCGCCGGCGCGCGCCAGACACCTTCGAGGGTCACCGACTTCGGAATCGTGAGATGGGTCTTGATGAGGTACTTCCCGGTCGGGACGGAGACGATTCCGCCACCGGAGGCCGAACACTGATCCATCGCTTGTTGAAATGCCACAGTGTCGTCCGACTTCCCATCGCCCTTCGCGCCGAAGTCCCGGACGTTGATTCCCAAGGCTTGCTCGGCCACAGTAGCTCGCGCCAACGGGAACAAAAGAAACAGACAGGTTGAAATCTGAATGACTCGCATGATGACCTCCGCTGCGGTGTTATACTCGCTACCGAGTATACATCTTCCCCCCAACTACCTCCCCACCTCTGAATCGGGTCTCACAAAGGATCCCCAAACCAGAAGACCAGCCACAAGCCCCGCCCCCAAACACAACAGGAACGTCCCAAAGCAGACTGAGGTTGGCTGGAACACAAAATCAACTCGCCGTTCTTCTCCGCTAAGCGCGACCTTCTTGAGGATATCGCCGTCGCGCTCCACCGGCTTCCTCGCGCCGTCTTCCCAGGCCTGCCACCCCGGATAGTAGGCGTCGGACCAGTGGAGGTGGTTGCCGGGAAGTTGGGCGTTCGGCGGCAAATCGCAGGTGAGAACGTTGGGATTTCTTCGTGTGGTTCTCACTTCCTGGCCGTTGTCCAGGGAAACGCGGGGTCTTGGATGTTCTCGCTGGTAGATCCTCATGTCGCCCTCGTTGACGAGCTTTCCGGGAGCGGGGTCAAGGAACAGGTTCGCAGGCGAGAGAACGTACTTAACGTTCAAGTCGTCGAGCGTTTTCGAGTCGTGTATGCTCCAGTCGAACCGAGGCGCTCCCGGCTGCAGGCTTTGGAGGTGTTGGGCATAACCTTTGGTCCACAAGGAGTCCGACCCCTGGACCTCTTCCAGCCCCATCGCCATCGGAGCGTTCGAGGGCATCCAGTTGAGAAAGCTCGTTCCCACGCTCAGCACCCGGTAGAGGGATCGATCCTTCCTCAGGAACCGGGTCGATTCGGTGTCGAAGTAGGTCATTCCCGCATCGACCTGAGGGTTGAACCGAATCCCGGCCACGAAGCGCTCCGCCATCACCAGAAGCAAGAGGGCCGCGGCGAGGGCAAGGTGTTTTCGATGGAGAATCGATTCGTTTCCCTTCCGTGGTCTTTCGGGTAGCCGGGTCCAACCGTAGAAAACAGCCAGCGGCAAACCGAGGAACAATAAAGACAAAAGGATCTGTCGTATCCCATAACCAAGAAATTGGTCGGAGAGGAAAACCGGTGAGAACACAAGCACTGATCCGAGAAGGACCGCCACGAAAAAGGCCGCAACCAGAACGGAGCCTCTCAAGAAGCGTTCCCCCAACTTGCCCCTGCTCGCAAGTAATGCACACACCCCGTGGGCGGTCAACGCCGCGCCCGCGAAGTCGACGATGAGGAGCGCGCGCGCCGGACCGCGAAGTTGAGCAAAGCCGGGAATGCACCACACGAAGAGCCAGTAGAGAGGCGTCACCATTGCGGACGCGAAACCGAACAGAAGAAGCATGATCCAAAACCTCAAGTGTCGTCCCGGCCCTTTAAGCCACAGAGCGGGGCACCAAAGCATCACCGCGACAGCCCCGAGGCTTCCCGACATCTCGTTGAAGTTGAAGTGACCCCAATAGTTGTAGTCCACTTGATTCCCGAAGAAGTTCGGGGCAAGCATGGTGAGCAACTGCTGTGCCGGAAAGCGCATCGCCCACACCTCGTCAAAACTGAACCCTCCGTGCCGCGTGCTGAACCGGGTCAGTTCCATCACCGGAAGCCACTGCGGCGCTCCGATGGAGACACCGAGGAGGCAAGCTCCGCCCGTAACAAGGAGGAACCGCCGTGGATCCCGGCTCATCCCACACACCAGCAGACGATACACGGAGTACAACCCAAAGGTGAGCCACACATAGAGACCGATCTGAAGGTGACCCGCTAAGAGAGACATCCCAAGGGCGAGGCCAGTCCAGGCGATCGTGGAACTGGTGTTGCCGCGCGACAGGGGGTTGGAGAGGCCTCGCTCGAACAGGTACAGCGTCACCGGCAGCCATGCGGCTGTACACAAAAAGGTCGTGAACTCCATCCATCCCACAAAGAATCCACAGAAGGTGAAAACAATGGCCCCCGCGAGAGCGGCGACACGGCTGCCGGTGTGAAGTCGAAAGAGTCCGTAAGAACTGAGACCGATGAGAAGGAGATGGAGCAACGCGGTCCCGCCGAAAGCGTGCCTGACCGGCATCAGGTAGAACAGGAAGTTCAGCGGGTAGTAAATCGCCGACTGACCATTAGCCACAAACGACGTGCCGGAATACATGTAGGGATTCCACAACGGCAACACGTCCTGCCGAATCCACTCCGCGGCAAACAGCCTCCAGGGGTAATACTGCTGGATCACATCCAGCATCGGGTTGTAGGCGCGGTGGAATTCCGGGAATCTCTCGGCTGCGTAGTGTTTCCACGGTGACATCAACAACACCAGGTCGGCGGGGAGCAAGACCTTGCCCAGGAACACGACTTTGTAGAGGAAGAGCGCCGGAAGGCAAACCAGGACGGCAAGGCAAAGCCTGTCCTTCTGGCGTGTGGTAAGTCTGGTCAGCCAATCCGTCATTGGCTGCCTCCCCAACGGTACAGCGCCGTGTCACCGTGTCGGTACGTTTCTCGCCAGAGCGCCGACGGGGCGAAGTGGGGAGCAAGGAGCCGCTCGTACCGACCCACCAGAAGGTAAACCGTCCGGGAAGCGCCGATCTGCTGAAGTACCGTTTGCCCGGAATCCCGACCGTAGAGGAGATCGCAAAGCCGGTCGAATTTCGAGGCGAATCGAAGGGTCTCGGCCCAGTGCCCGAGATAGACGAGGTTGCCCGAGAGGGTGGGTATATAACTCCCCACGAACGGAGCGCAGACCACGATATCCTGGTTGGCGGTGTTCTTCGACAACCATGCCACCGCCGCCAAGTCGTCTTGGGAAAGGTAATAGGGAGGCATCAGCCACTGAGAGCGAGACAGGTTGTTATCTGTCACCCACCCTCCGATCACCCGGAGGAACTGAAGGTTCGAAAGACACATCACGCAGACCGCCACGGCAGCGGCGACACGATAGGACGATCTGAAAGCTCGCGACTTGGAGCGCTTCCTGAAAACCGCGTTGAGGCACGCGATCAATCCCAGGGCCGCGAGGAGGCTCATGGGGAGGTGTAGTCCCTCGATCATTTTTCTGGAGAACGAAAGGGGAGCGTAGATGATGCCCGCCCCGATTAGCAACCAGCACACAGGGATCATCGCTGTCCGGTACTTTCTGGCGACCACGACCGCTCCGACCAGAGACAGCAGCAACACGAATCCGTAGCTCGCCACCATGTCCAAGATTGGGCGCGGAGGGGTCAGGGTCAGTGCCTTCTCGCGGAAGACGGGGTTCATTCGGAAGTTCAGATACTGGTAGACGAGACTGGGACAAGAGACTGCGACGAGCACGATCAGGGCTAACGCGGCAGGCAAGAGTTTCGTCCGCTTGCAGGCAACCTCAAGAACCAGCCAGGGCCCCGCCACTGCGTACACAACGAGAAGGTTGTACGTGTGAAGGTTGCCCAGCAACAACCCGCACAGCCCCGCGCCCGCCAGTCGCCGCCAATTGAACGCGGCGTTCTTCTCCGGCAGGGACCTCAGCAGCAGAAGAAAGCAGCACACCATCAGGAACATCGAGAAGGAGAAGAGCGGGTAAAGAAGCAGCGAAGGGAAAGTGAAGGCTTCGGGCATCATCAGCCCGCGGCTGACGTCCACGGGGCGAAGGCCGAAGAGGGCCGGATCCGCTGAACCGGGGGACAAGGCGAACGCCAGCCAACCCCACCCGGAGGAGCAAACCGCAACCCACAGGGCCATCCTTCGGATTCTCACCGACCGAAAGAAATGCGCCGTCAACCAGTAGAGGGAATGCAGCAGCAGCACGCCGGAGATCAACCGGAAAGCGTGATACATGCCCACCAAGGGAAGGTGACCGACGCGAGCCAGCGACCCCAAAGTCAGGAATAGGGCGTGGAAGAAGGTCGCTTTCTGCGGCTCCGTCGTGAAGGGGTCGAGGAACAGCAGATGACCCTCGAAGGCCTGCCGCATCCACGCGAGATGGACGTTCGGCTCATCCGGATTGTAGAGCAGCCACTGGTACTTCATCCCCGGCGGGGTGAGACCGAAAGCATAAAGGTACGGCAACATCGTCAGCAACAACACTGCGACCGAAAAGCACAAGAGCCATCGACGTTCCTTCCGGGAAATGTGCAAGGAGTCTCACCGCATCAGAAGAGGCCTCACTGGGATGCGAGGAGTTTAGCAGAATCGTGAGAGAGGGTCAACGAGGAGGCGGACAACTGTCAACCCCTTCCGTCATTCCGCAGACCGCTTGACCAATTCCCCTCCCTTTTGGTAGAATGACGGGCGATTTCAGTTAGGGATGAACGCGGGAGGTCATCGCCCCGTTACACTTTCAGCTATCACCATGCAAGAAACTGATTAGGTTGCGATATGAGACATCGAAGACGGAGGTCCCGCGCAACCTTTTTGTTTGTGGGATACCCAATCCCTGACGAGGAGAAGAGTCAACAAACCAGCGGGAGTCGGGAGTCGGGAACTTATACTCGTTAAGGCCGAGAATGAACCTTTCCCCTCACGAGTATATGCACGGGATCGTTCGCTGGCTATGGTCGCTGAAAACCCGTAGAACCCAATAGCCGTGCCTTGCGGGAGGGTGACCGTTATCCCCTCCATCAATTCCATGTCGCCTGAGGACTGAACTATGATTGAAGTCCAGAATCTATCGAAACGCTACGGCGAAAACCTGGCGCTCAACAAA
>JACQGJ010000233.1 GCA_016199605.1 Armatimonadota bacterium
ATGTGAAATTGTCCAAATAGAAAGTGGCTCCCAAAGGGTTGCCACTCAACCCGGCCCGCAAAGCAAAATCGTCGGGGCTGGCAAAGGCGAGGCCGTCAACAACAGTCGGCGAGTTGGGGGTCCTGCCCAGAGCTTGCAGCATGTTGAAGCTTGCATGATGCCAGCGGTTATCGGTGACGACCTTCTCAATCACACCCAAAGGTTGTGGGATACCGACGGCCGCCGCGGCCTCGGGGGGATGAGAGAGTGCCGTGAAACCGATCTCCTCCCAACGGCCTCCGACTCGGGCATATAGATTCACCTTAACATCCTTCGGCGCCCTGTAGTCGAAGCTCAACAGCGGCGAGTGCGTCACGTCCACGGGGTGGGACAACGCCCACGTCGCAAAACGTCCCCCGCACGCCCGGTTGATGATCTTCAGACTTTGCCTGCCCCGCGCTGCAGTCGACGAGTCAAGCACCAGCAGGGCCGCATCGGGGAGGTCGCGCGTGGTGAAAGCTCCGAAGCCCTTCTCGAAATCCTCTTTCCTCTGGGCAAGGGATGCTTCCGTGGCGGAAGGCGAAGAAGCGGCATCGAGCGCGGTCATCACCTTTCCGTTTTTCATTTCCACGACTCGCTCCACGGAAACGACTTGATCGGTGGGGTACTTCGACGGCTCGGTTCGGTCATGCCAGAGGCGCAACCGGCCCAGGACGATACCGGTGGCATAGGTCCACACGGCAAGGTGTCCGCTGCGCAACGGTTTGGGGTCGAGGAAGTGAGCGATGCGCTCCCCATCGATAGAGATGGAAACCGTCGGCCCGCTTTTCTGCACCCGCACATAGAACCAAACGTCCTGGTTGTGAGTGCCTGTTCGCTTGGTTTGATAGGGACAACGCGCCACTTCCTGCCCGTCCTTGAGAATCCGGACTTCCTTGCCGTCGAAGCCCCCGAAGAGGAAGTTGTACCCTTTGTCCAGGTTTACGCCGTCTCCGCAGAGCGTGAAGTTCAGGTTGCGCGGCGACTCAGAGACATGGTCGGGCAATTGGGCGTTGGTGACGAACGCTTCAAGGAGCAAGTCGCCCTGGTAACGTTCCTTGCTCCAGAGAACCGCTGAGCCTACGTCCATCCCCATCAGGTGGGCGCCCCGGCCCACGCAGGCCCAGTGCGGCTCTGTGTCCCACGAGCCACGCTGAGTCCGCCACTGTACCGGAGCGCTGGAAAAGGTGTAGTCGGTGAGCCGAGAGCACCGAGCCGAGGCTTTCACTGGAGGCACGCACCAACGGGCCAAACCGTAGCCGACACTTCCACCGAGCAACGGCTTGGGGTCTCGATAGGTTAGAACAGCCTCCTCGCCCAGGCGGGCGCTCACCCGGGCGCCTTCTTTCCAGAAGCAAAGCGTTTTCTCCTCCTGTAATATACTGCTGGGCGTTTCAGACTTGTTCACCGCTGCGCCGTTGCGGTACAAGATCCAGGCGAGGCGGTCGGCGGCGGGCCGCCCCACCTCCAGCCTGTATCCGCTGTCGGGACTCTTCTCAGCAGAACCGATGACCGTCCATATTTTCGCTCCCTCCGCGGTCGGAGGCGGCAAAGAAAGGGATACCGACGGGTCGCTGAAAAACTCTCCTCGATGCCAGAAGGTCTCGCCCGGACTTCTATCCCACGCGCCTTCCTCGGTGGCCCACTCTCTCAGATACTGGTCTTTGACGAAATGTTGAGGAATCGCGTTGGATTGGGGGAAAAGGGCCGGAGGATCCGCTGGGGAAACCGAGCACAGGACCACGTCGTCGAACTGGGCGCTCGTCGTCGCTCCTTCAACCACGAGTCCTGCCTTTCCCTGCCCGAAGCTGCGGCTCCTCAGGCTGAGAGCCAACTGCCGATCAATGAAAGCCTCGATCCGGTCGTTCGCTACCCGCATCTCCAGCCAATACCACTGGTTGACCTCATATCCCCCCGGCAACTCTCCAAGCACCTGTTCTTTCCCTTTACTGCACAGGACGAATTGCTTGCGACCGTTTGCGAGGCCGTAACTCCACCTAAACTGCAAGTAGTCGGTGGGGCTCTGGTAGTAAGCGCACAGTCCGACAGCCCCTTTCCCTTCCGGTTTCACCGCGGTGCAAAGGCTGTAACCGTCCCAGTACCAGTGCCCTGCAACTGCGATTGCCTTACCCTCGGCGTCGGGGAGACCGCGATAGCTGAACGGATTCGCCGTAAGACCCGGAGGAGGAACTCCCGGCTCTCCATGAACTCCGTGCAATCCCCACGTACCCCGAACCGTCTGCCACGGATCCGGCTCGCCCTCGGCGCGCATGAAGTCATCGGTGAGATTTACAGGCTGGACCGGCTGGTACCTGACCTCTTGCCAGGACACTTCCGCACGACAAGACCAGGTGGCGATCTTGCCGTCCTTGAATTGCTCGTCGAGAGCTGAGGTTACCACCTCTCCATTGACGATCGCTCGTATGACCTTGCCTCGCCGCTGCAACGTGATCGTCAGAAGATCGCCTGCCGGAGTCTTCCAGGGACTCCAACCACCTAAGGGCTTCGACCGGCCTTTCACGACTTTGCTGAATCGCGCTCCTCTGCGACTCACGGTGAGGAGGTACCCGCTCGAATCTGTCTGCCAGTTGAAAGCCACCGCCGCTTCCGCTCCGGGGACAGACCGCGGGTCCGGTTTCAGCGCTGCCCGCAGAGAGAAATTGGGTTCGCAGGTATCGTCCAGAAAGTCCTGCGGACTGGTTGGGGTCGAGGCTGCCGCGTCGCAACGTGACGGGGTCCGATGGACTGAGAACGATATCAGCAGTATCGCCTGGCAGAGATAGAAAGCATGAATCCGAGAACTTGTCATCGTTGTCACCAGCATGAAGATTGAGCGATTGGAGGGATTCGAGAGGCTGACCACACGCCTGTCGCCGAGAACTTTGACACGAGAAACCTTTTGAGGTTGCGCGTCCGTCGGTTACAATATCGGCGTCTCGACGGCATTCCAAAGGAAGCCCTGGAAGGAGGCATGAGGATGCGACGAGGGTTGGCATGGATTCTGCTTGTGGTTTTCAGCGTCGTTAGTCTTGTGTGCGTGGGCTGCAGTAAGAAAGACCAAAACCCGACCGGAAAGGACGCGCTGAAGTGGAAGAAGGCGAAAGAGGGAGAACTGACGGGCGATGATGCAGAGAAGGGAGAATAGCTTTCGGAGGCGCTGATCCATCGTCAATTCCTTCAGAGTGGCCGATTTTTCACCGTGGGTCTATCGGCAATTCCTCGGGCACGAGGGCTCCTTTGCCGAAGATTACCGAGAACTCGCGAGCGTCGTCTCTCGTGGAACGCGTTCGGGCGTCCATGTAGCACACGCTGAAACCTCGGCGCGGGACGTCGGTGTTGTTGACGTCGGAGCGGTGCAACAACCAGTTGTGCAAGATCATGACTTCGCCTGCTTCGAGCTCACAGTAGATGATCTTGTCTTCGGAACAGTGCTGCTCCACTTGGTCGGCAGTGATGGTATGCCCCTGGTCGCTGAGAAGACCCAATCTGTGACTCCCCGGGATGACCTGTACACAGCCGTTGGCAATCGTCGCGGGATCCAGGGCCGTCCACAAGGTGACCAGGGGGTCGCGGTCGATAGCCCATCCGTCTCCTCCGTCCTGGTGCCAGGGCAGCACAGTGCCTTGGCGAGACGGCTTGTTCATGAACATGGCCCGGAAACAAGCGATGGAAGCATGAGCTCCGTACGTTCGGGCGCAGATCTCGCGGAAGACAGGTTGCTGCATGTAGGCAAGAAACAGGGGGTCGAACTCAAGCTGCTCGATCTTACGGTAGTTGAGCGTCGATCCTTTATGCCCGAAGGTCATTGGCTTCATGTCGCCATAGTCGCCGGTATCGCTGTCAAGCTGCATCATGATCTTGTCATAGTCGAGAGGAGCTGTGCCCAGCATGATGTCATCCATCCTCCGCTGCAGGGCCTCAAACTCCGCGTCACCAAGTACCTCGCCCAGTTTCAGATAGCCCTCCTGATGATACTGCCACCACTGTTCGTTACTGATGAACTTGCCCATGGTTTCTCCCCGGAAGTGTGGGTCGATCACAGTCGTCGGAGTGAGCCGACAGATTTCATCATGACACCGGGAAACGGATTTGTATCTGCACCGGACACTCTCCCCAACCAGGCTTTCTCCCCCAAGTTCAGTCAACGGGAGGATTCTCTTGCCGATCTCGGCCACCACGCTAACAAGACGAGACAAGTAAGGCAATGCGAGACTGCGTCACGCTTGGCGGACTTCCTCCAGGAGGTGAAGCCCTTGCTACGCGTGGGCGTCGCGGAGGGCTCGACAGCGCCAGCCTGGTCTGGTATAACCGGTGCACAGCCAGATGGCCGGAGAGTCGGCCTGGCGTCGTTGGAGACGGGAATGTGTCCGGCAGAGGTGAAAGGGAGAGGAAAGGAACAATGATGAGTGCGATGGCGTGGATCGTGGCATGCGTGGGTCTGTGGTGTCTTATCGGTGGCGTCGCGGCGGCCGATCAGCAGTACGGGTATGAGCGGACCCTCTTCGAAGTGAACGACCACAAGGGGTTCGTCATCCTTCCGAGCAAGGCGACGACGGGCGGCCGCCGGCCCTGGGTCTGGTATGCCCCGACCTTCATCAACGGCTACCCCAACCCGTCCAACGAATGGCTCTTGCGTCAGCTTCTGGACCTCGGCTGGACAATCTGCGGCGTCGACGTGGGCGAGTC
>JACQGJ010000030.1 GCA_016199605.1 Armatimonadota bacterium
GCTGGCACGAACGTCGGGCTCTGCTTCTCATGGGAACTCCCTGAAGAAGAACAGAGAGAAGAGGATTGGCGCGAGCGAGGTCGAAAAGGCAACAAAGGCCGTGAGGTCGGGTTTGAGGAGGAGGCGGAAAGGACACGATGGCCACACACAGGAGAGACTCGAATAGCCTGAGCGGAGCGGCGAGTTTGATGGCCGCTCTCGTTGTGCTTTCGTTTATGGGTGTCGCCAACTCCGCCCCGGTTCATGACACGTGGCCGTGGGGCATGCGTGCCGCCACTTTTTTTGCTCCGCTTCGGCTGAAGATCTCGGAAGCCGAGTTGGAGGACCGGATCGCGCTTCTCCAACGTCTCGGGTACGACACCCTCGTCATCGGCGTTCAGCATTTCCCCCTGGACTACATGCCCGAATGGCCCCAGCTTGTGGAGCGGAGCGCTCTCATTGCGGCGACGGCTCACCGTCACGGGATGAAGGTGATCGAACACCACAGCGCGGGCGTCTTCCATACCGACCATCTCGATGACGAGTGGAACGGGCACGAACTGCGCGAGCTGTCACCCGTCAGTGCTCGAACGGGTGAAGCCGACCGGTACATCGAGACCATGATCTTCGCCTGCCCGAACAATCCCTTGCACTGGCAGCTTTACTCCGAGTATGCCCGGCGGCTGATGGTGGAGGCGCACGTAGATGCCTTCATGGCCGATGATGTTGAGATCCTGCACGACACCTTTTCCTGTGTCTGTCCCCACTGTCGGGGCGCTTTCCGCAAACAATACCGCGTAGAGCTTCCGCCGCCAACCGACGAGACCTTCTGGGGGAACTACGGAAACCGCGGCTTCCGCCAGTGGCTGCGCTTCCGTCAGCAGTCGGTCCGCGGATTCCACCACCACATGAAGCAACTGCGGGACGAAGTCGCGCCGCAGGTCAGGCTGCTGACCTGTCAGTGCGAACCTGCCGGAACGGCGCTGCCGGTCCTGTGGGCCCTGGCGCACGATGAGATAGCGCCCGAGCTGGATGTACTCTTCCTTGAAGGGATGAACGCGGTGGGCTATGCCGCCGATTGGGCCTACCATGCGAGCGACCTCAAGCTGTTACAGGCAATGGGCCAGCGGCGGAAGCCCGTGTTTCCTCTTTACTACCCGATGAGTCCGAAGAACCCCTATCTCGTAGTCTTCAGCTCGCAGCCGATCCTGGAGCAGCTTCGCCCACATGGACGCTACTCGAATGAGGTAGGCAAGGCTACGGGAGCGTATGAGCGGGCCGAGTACAGCGATCCTCTCGTGGAGCCGGGCAGCGAGGAGACGTTCTTCCTGTGGGCCTTCAACCGTATGTTTGCCGATGGTTGGTGGGTCTCAGACAACTTCGACCTGGCGGCTGAAGGCCTGGCGTTTCAGAACGCGCACGCTGATCTCTATCCGAGAACGAAGAACCTCACGAGCATCGCCCTGCACTACTCGCGCCAGACTCGCGATTCCTACGGCGGCTTGAGCAACACCTTCCACGTGGACGAATGGCGCGGCTGGGCCATGACGCTCTTGCAGCACAACTGGCCGTTCGATGTGGTGTTGGATGAGGACCTGAAAAGGCCCTTGCCACCCTCGGTTCGCTTGCTGATCCTTCCGAACTCCGCCTGCCTGAGCGACGGTCAAGTGAAGCAGATCAACCGCTTCGTTCAACACGGCGGAAGAGTGATCGCGACGGGAGACGCCGCGCTCTACACGGACGAGGGGACCCGGCGAGACGATTTCGCTCTCGGCAACCTTCTCGGAATCCATCACGAATCAACTCAGCGCGGCGTGAAGGCCCAGGTGATGTGGAGCCAGGCCACGCGGGAGGTACTGGAAGGAGTCCCGTCGTCGATGCAAGCTAACGAGGATGTCACGGTAGTACGTCCCGGTGCAAAGGCTCAGCCGCTCGGTACGATCAGAGGACAGGACTGGGAAGGGTGTGCCGCGGTGGTGTCCCAATCCCGGCGTACGCTGTACCTCGGTGGGAAAGCAGGTCTGCTGGGATCTCCTCAACGCCCGGAGCGAGTCGATAAAGAGCATGTTCGTTGGGTCGGACCCCGTGACGCAGGTTGGCAGCAACTCCTTGTGAGCTGTGTGCGCTGGGGGGTGAGGGATACTTTTCCCCTGCGACTGGTCAACGCGCCACCGGGGCTCGTCCTTTCCGCCTCGGAGAGTGGCCATCGAGTCGTCGCGCAATTACTCCACACCCCGGCGAGATCGGTGGGTGAGGTTTTCGATCCGACTGCGTGCGCGTTGGGGGTACCCCAACCGGCCTCCGGCGACGGTATCGAACTTCGTATGCGGAGGCGGCCCACTCGTGTGACGTTGTACAGTCCCGACCTCGCGCAACCCATGCCTCTTTCAGTTCACCAGAAGTCAACCGAGTGGTCGGTCACTTTGAGCCCCGAGGCTCTCCGCCGGTACGCGGTCGTTGTATGGGAACGCTGAAATTCATTACGTGAGGAGTGGACCCCATGGCAAACGAGGGCTCTGCTCGAATTGCCTTTATTGGCGCGGGCAACCACGCGACTCAGTCGCTCTATCCCAACCTTGCCCACATCCCTGAGTTTGAGTTGGTCGCTGTCTGCGATCTCGTGGAGGACCGGGCGCTTGCAGCAAGTCGGTACTACGGCGCTCCGGAGTTTTTCACCGAGGTCGATGCCATGCTGGACTGCGTCAGTCCCCAGGGAGTCTGCATTTGTGGCCCCGCAGAGATGCACTTTGAGGTCGGGCTTCAAGTCTTGCGGCGCGGCGTCCCCATCTTTGTCGAGAAACCTCCGGCGCTCACGCTGCGACAAGCCGAGGAGTTGGCTCGGGTCGCCGCTGACAGCAACGCCTGGGGCATGGTCGGCTTCATGAAACGGTTCGCGCCGGCGAATGTCGTGACCAAAGAGTTCATGGCTGGCGAAACCTTCGGGACCCTCTCGTCCATTTCCTTGATTCACGGGTGCGGGCCCTATGACAACATGCGCCGCATGTTGCTCTTCAATGGAATCCATCTCATCGACCTCGCCCGCTACTTCGCCGGTGACGTCGCCAGTCTGTTCGCATACGGTTTCCACGATGGAGCTTCCGGTTACGCGGTGTCCGCAACGATGCAGTTTGCGAGCGGCGCCGTCGGCCATCTCAACATGAATTCCGGCCACACCTGGACGGACTGCTTTGAGCAGACCTATCTTTCCGGGACCGGCGCGGGAATTCTGAATGATGGGTCGCGAGCAGTCGAGGTCATGTCGAACGCGGGTCGCTTCGCAGAGGGGAAGGACATGGAGTTGTTCGGTTGGAGCAATCGGTACTATGTCTCCGGGAATATGGCGGGATGGGCGTCGGGCGGGCATTACACACGCGGGTATCACGGAGAGCTGCAACATTTTGCTCGCGCGGTCCTGAGACAGGCCGAACCGACGGCGACTCTCGAGGACGGTGTGGAAGCCCTCAGGATGGTTGAGGGAATCCTCGAAAGCATTAAGTCCGGCAAGGCTGTCGCCTTGTCGCGACCAGCAGATTGAGGAACGGTGATGACTTCACGAGAACGCGTTTTGACTACGTTACAGCACAGGCAACCCGACCGGGTGGCGCACAACCTGCGTCCCTCCCCTGAAATGGTGGCGCGACTCCGCCAGGAGACCGGCGCCACAGATTTCGCCGAGCACTTCGGCCATGACGTGCGGTACGTCGCCGTACAATGTCCCCCGGAGGAATCCGACCAGCAGGCCCCTGTTGAAGAGCGACGGTTGCCAGTGCCCGACCAGGCGGCATGGGAAGTCGTCCAAGGACGCGTCTGCGAGCTTCATCGCCAGGGGCTGGCAGTATGCGGCGCTTACACTTGCGGTGTTTTTGAGCAGGCAAAACATTGGATGGGTGACGAGTGGGCGCTCACGGCGATGCACGAACCCCCCGCGCTTCTTTCGCGCATTCTCGACACGATCACTAAAGGGAAAATCGCGACCTACACCGGCTACGCTCGCGCCGGTGTCGATATCGTCTGGATGGGCGACGATCTGGGAACGCAGCGATCCCTCGTCATGAGTCCGCGACATTACCGGGAGTGGTATCGGCCGCGGCACAGGGAGATCGTCGAGACTATCCGCGAAGCGAATCCTCACGTTCTGATCGCCTTCCACTGTTGTGGGCATGTGACCCCGCTAATCCCCGACTTGATTGAGATCGGCATCGATTGCCTGGAAGCCGTGCAGGCGGAAACCATGGACATCGCTGAGTTGAAGCGGCAGTTTGGGCGAGACCTCAGCTTCTGGGGCGGCGTGGGCGCGCAGAGCGTACTCGCCCAACCTACACCGGAGGAAGTGAAAGAGGGCGTTCGCTGGACTCTGCGAATCATGTCGCCCGGTGGTGGCTACATTGCGGCTCCGTGCCACACTCTCACGGAGGAAGTTCCGTGGGAGAACGTCCTTGCGTTCCATGAGGCGGTTGCGGAGTTCCGCCCCTGAGAGTCTCTTTAGAGGTTGGTAACTCCACGACACCCCCATCAACCTTACGGCCTGAGTCCCTCCGGAAGGACCAACTCGTTGCGTTTGTTGTCGGCGACCTCCGGAGGGGTTCCGGAGTCCCAGCCTGACGGTGGGGTCTTGCCCTCGGGGTACTGTGACTCCATCGGCTGCCACACGCTGTCCACTCGATCTGTGAAAAGATCGCCAATCAACAGGTCGGTGATTGTGCCGCTCAGGTGAGGGTAGGCGCGAACAAACTGACCGAAGCTGAAACCCTCGTAGTACTCGCAGACAAGGCGGCGCATCCGGTCCACGCCCTGGTTGAAACCAGTCCCCCACTTCCCGAGTTGGGCGGCGGATACATCCCCAAGCTGAAAACCCTCCACGATCGCGTCCGCTGCCATCTCCCCGGACCGGAGGGCCAGCAGCACCCCTGAAGAGTATAGCGGATCGAGGAAGCCGAAGGCGTCACCGACCAGTACCCAGCCGTCACCCGACACCTGGGTCCCGCGGTAGGAGTAGTCCCTCGTGGCGAAGTATCCGGTCACACGTTTGCCGTGCGACAAGCGCTCCTTCACAGCCGGGCAGCGTTCCACCTCTTCGTTGTAAGTCTGTTCGTGGCTGTCCCGTCCCTTGAAGAGATAATCGAACGGCGCTACCACGCCGACGCTCACACGGTCGTCGTGCAGGGGGATGTACCAGAACCATCCCTGCCGATTGGCGGTCTGGAGAACGAGCGTAGCTCCCTCGTCACGCCCGGTGTCGCGGTAGGCCCCTTGCCAGTAGGTCCAGATACCCCCTTTGTTGAGCACGGGATCCCAAACGCGCAGCTTGAACTTGTTCTGCAACAATCCGCTCTGGCCGCTGGCGTCCACGACCACCCGCGCCCGAACTTCCTGCTCTGAGCCGTCCGCCTGTTGAATCTTCACCCCCACCGCCCGTTGCCCCTCGAACAGCACATCGCGGACTCGCACACCCTCGTGCGCCTCCACGCCGTGTTCCCGAGCGTTGTTCAGCATCATCAGGTCGAACTCGCTCCGAACGACCTGCCAGGTCTGCGAGCATTCGTGCGGTTTGTTGTCCCAGAAGTAGAAGGGGGCCGATTGTTTGCCACTCGCGCTGACGAACTGCACGCTGTATTTCTTGACGAAGTGGCTCTCCCTCAGCTTGTCGAGCATGCCCAGACGCTTGAGCACCCAGTAGGTCTCGGGGATGAGCGATTCGCCGATGTGGAAGCGTGGGAAACGCTCGCGCTCGAAAAGCTGAACGCGATAGCCTTGCTGTGCAATGAGGGTCGAAACGGTGGAACCCGCTGGCCCTCCGCCGATGACGACAACATCCGGATTGTTCGAGAGGTGGGTTGACGACTTCATGAGAATCCTTTGCGTGGACTATTCGGAGGCCAACTCCAACTGCAGATGTGTGTGTCGAGCGGAACTGAGGCTCACCATGCAGACGGCGACAAGGAAGTTGTGACTCCTCGGTCAGGAGATGTCAACGCGGTTACCATTCACCTGCTGTTGGGAGGGAGTGCGAACTCTGTGAGTTCGAGGACTCCCGACCTGCTTTTACAGCGCTGCTTGGATCAGCAAAAGTGGGCCGGGAGTCCAACTCCCTCCTAACAGGTGAATAGTCACCACCGCGGCTTGTGGGCGTTCGCTGGGTCTTGCCTGCCTAATCGCCGATTTGAAAGCTGAACGTAAGTGTCTGTTCGACAACCACGCTATTCGGATTCGAGGAACCCTCGCTGCCCCCCGTCAAGCCCAGCATCTGCCCCATGATTCCTCCGCCGAACATTCCGCCCATGGCCTGTCCCATCATTTCCTTCATGTCGGCGGATACGATTCCCTCCACCTTGCCCAACTGCCTCCCGGTGGCAGCCGCCAGCTTCTGAGCGATCGTCTGAGCTTTGGCGAAGCCGTCTTCGACGGCCCTATCACGCAGGCTTCGCATGTCGCGAGCAACAAAGGAAACTGTCAGAGGCAGTTTCGCCGCTTTCTTCAGAGCCGCGAGGACCTTTTGCACCCGGTCCAGGGATCCTTCCATGTCGGCCACATTGAAGGGGATGTCCATCTTGACGGAGAGGGTTCCCCGGTAAGCGGGCTTGTCACCTCCCGCGCCGCCGATGGGTGGCTGCAGGAACATCCCGACATTGCCGAAGATCCCCCCGCGCTGTCCGGGAGTGAAATCAGGGCCCTCGACCGTGATCGCCTTCTCCCCAACGCCTGCTGCTTTGGCGGCGTCAATGAATTGCGCCTTTTGCCCCTCAAGCTGGCGGTTGATGTCGGCCAACGAGTCGGCCGCCACCTCAAGCGTTGCTGTCACGCGGCACGCATCGGCCACTCCCTGGGCGCGACCAAGTACCGTCACACTGATGGTTTTCCCCGAGACCGTAGGCGTCGCCATCTGAGTCTGGCCCACGGTTGCGAAGAGGAAGGACGCGAAAACGCTGTGTAGGACATGTCTTGAGCTTTTCATTGCTGATCTCCTTTCAACTTTGCCGAGTATGAGGATAGCGATAGGGTGGTAGCTATCGTGAGTCACATTGTCTCGTTCAACGTCGCCAGCCGCACGCGCCAGTAGAGGGCTTCGACTCGCTCTCCCAGGTTGGCGAGAAACGCTTTGGCGAACGCAAAACGATCCGCACTGACCGGACTGTCGCCCATGATGAGCGACTCGACCTCACCGAATGAATCGCTGAGTCGCTTGAAGTCTTCATGCAAGACAGCCTGGGGCCTGTCTCTGTAGATCCCGCGTAACTCTTCCATCTGAGGGACCGCGCCTTGCTCTTGACCGCGGAGCAGAGATCGGTAAGTGAGCAACTCCGGTTTGGCATTGGGTACTATACTCCAATAGCCATCGTTGGAGAAGAGGCGCGCCTCCTTGCCTCCTGTGTCGTGAGCCACCGTGGTCAGGGAGGGGTCGCTGGGTTTCCAGTCAGAGGTAATGAAGTAAAGATGACCGAAGCGAGGAGGGCTCTGGAACTTCCGCTGCACGTCCGCCCAATTGGCAAGCTCCAGCTTGCCACCGGCTTCCCTCTCACGGCAGAGGTTGAAACCCCAAAGCGCTCCAACTCGGGGTGGGTTCAGCTTGAGCTCAGCAAAGGGCACCGCTGCTTCGAGGGTCCATGCGTCAGCAAGGTGTTGCGTCGCGGCTTTCCACTCGCAGTTCCAGTTGCTGTCTCCGTTCTGGTTGTCGTAACGCACTGCCTTGGCAGTGGCAGCAAACTGCAGGTAACGCTCGTGGTCGTGGGCAGTATCCAGGAAGAATTCGAGAGCGTCATCGTTCCAGAACGCGCCGTCGCGGTCCGTGGTGGGAGTCTTCAGATCTTTCATATTAGACTCCTCGCATCTCACACCGAGGTACAGATACTGTTCGTCGTAGAGCAGGCGCATGGTGACTTGCTCGGGGAACATCCTGTCGGAACCGCTGTCCAGGAATCCACTGACGGCAACGGACTCACTCCATTCGGCTGGATCCAGTTGACCATCGATGACGATTGCCCGGGTCGCCGGGCGACACGGGTAGACCAGCGCGACCTCCGCTTCATTCTGGCCTCCGGTGACAGGGATTGACCCAGCGCACGACAAGCAAGCGATAATCCAGACGGCACGACGTATCATTGCTTTCTCCAATCTCAAGTTATCCCCACGGCCCCGACGCGCAGGGCTCGCGACGAAACAGATGGGACAGAACCGTGAATTGCGCGTCAGTCAGAGTGTGCCTCACGTTCACCTGCCACTCGCCGAAACCGTTCACCCCGAGCACCCAACGCAGGAAGGCTGTGACCTCGCAAGTTACCCGGGCCTCGGTACGGTCCTCGTCGCAGACCCGGAGGGAGGTGTCGTTCACCGCCAGCGTAGAGCACTGATCTCCCACGTTGAAACGTACCTCGAAAGGCGGACACGACACCGAACATGGGTATCGACGCATCAATTCAGGGGTGAGGTTTTCCAGCAACCCGGACAAGCTCACCAGCAGCAGCATGTTGGACGCCGGTGTAGACTGAAGCTCCCTCAGAGAGTAGGGCAGGGCCGCGTCGGTAAGCGCCTGCTCAACCCTCGGGTCGAAGGGAAGCCGCGCGGTGGCCCTTTGAGCGCCGCGACGGAGGGCTTCCTGCAACGCACGCTTCACCAAAGCGACGAGAGACTCCGGATGGTCGATATCAAAGGCGACGTCGTGGATGGTTACCCTGGCTTCGAAGGGAGAAGGCTCTTCGGCATACCCAACTGCGAACAGGTAGCCCCGGACCTCGCCCCCGGTTTCGTAAACCCACCTCAAGGCTTCCGGGTCTGCCTCTTCGGTCGGCGGATTTGGGGAACGCTCCTCGACCAGGGAGCCCGTGCGGCCAGCATTGAAGGCATCATATAGCTCGTTGCGTCGCTGCCAGTCGGACTTTGGCACGTAGGGGCGGAGGCACTGATCCTCCTCAGAGGTAAGCGCCACGATGGCTTCAGGCTGGATCACGCCAGTCCCGGCGCGTGCCTCCGTCAGGAGGAACTCAAAGTACCGTCTCGGAAACGGGACATAACCGAAGCGAGAATAGAACCGGTTCAATCCCCCGAGGCGAGACAGGTCGTATCCTTGCTCTTCGAGATGAAGCACGCAGGACTCCATAAGGTGGGTGCCCAGTCCGCGTCCCTGGAATTCCTTCAACACCGCGACCTCACCGACGTCTGCCTTGAGAATCCGAGCCAAACCGATCCGGAGCCAGTGCGGGGAGACCATGACGACGCCGACGATATCGTTGTCCATCTCAAGGCACAAGAAACGCTCAGCAGCGTCAAGGGCGACCCTCTCTATATGCCGGTACTTGGCAGACCCTTCTTCGAGATTGAAGGCGGACATTAGCACCCGGAAGATTGCTGCTCCGTCGCCCAGTGCCGCAGGACGCACGCGCGCGTTCAGGTTGGTCTGGCGTTCGCGATGGAGTGAAGGGAGCATATCTTCCCGTCGCCTTCCGCGTGGGAGCATTCTCAACGACCCAGTATACCAGCAGGAGGTGAGGCCTGTGAATAACCTCTCAATCTCGCCAATGAGCAACCAAGGCTCTCGCGCGGGGAGTGAGGCGGGCTGGTAGAAGACTTGGCAC
>JACQGJ010000262.1 GCA_016199605.1 Armatimonadota bacterium
CCAAGAAACGCCAGGAGGAACAAGGGCTGGAGGGCCAACTCAGGAACCTGGCCGGCAACCGGCCGAAAAAGACCTCGAAGGGTTGCCTGCTGCACGCTGCCGAGTGCGATCAAAGGGACGAGGACGCATCCGGCAAGCCAGACCGGAAGCATCGGAAACCGAACGGAAGTCGCGAAGAGCTTCATCAGGAGAAGAACTACAGCAAAGGGAGAGAGGGCCGCCAATAGTGTCACGCCGTTCGCCCAGGAAAGCAACCCTTTGAGGTGCCCCCACTGCGCTCCAGTCGAGTAAACAGCAACATCCCGCGCCAGTAACCGGTCGAAACCGAAGGCGCTCACCAGTCCAAGCACCCCACACCACGAGACGATGTAGGTGTACGCGCCGAAGGAAACGACACCGAGGGCCTGGGCTAGGGCAAGATTCACTGCAAAGGACAACGCCATTCCTGCCAACCGAACGAAGGCAAGAGCGGGGATCCGTCGCGCCAATTGCTCAGGGGTACCAGGCCCTGTGGATGAACTGGTCATTGAATTGAAGAGTCCAATCGTCAGATCTCGTCGACACCGGGAAACGACTCGCCGCAACGGTACCCCGCCTCAACTGGACTTTTCCCAGCCAGTAATGATATCACATCCCTTTGGTAAGGAGGTCCGACCTGGGACGCAATGATTCGTTCCGAGGTCGGCAGGGCGCCCACTGCTGGAACCGGTGCTGATTTCCCTACCCGGCTACGGACAGTATGGCGCGAAGGATGCTGTTGAGGCTATAATCTCGCGGAGCAGGCCCGCCGCCGTCAGCCTACCTTCGGCAAGAGGGCCCTGAACGAACATACGGAGAAGCTCGCAGGGAGGAAGACAAGACGCCAACATGCCGAATACTGAACCAAGCCTATCCCCGCATACCCATAGAGTCGGGAGAGTGCGTATGTCCAAGCAGGCATCTCAAGAGTCTGTCTTGCGGCGAGGGCTGTTCGTCGCCGCGCTGCTCATGATCGCTATGGCGGGTGAGGTTCTCGCCGGCGGGGGTCCCGAGAATCTGCTTCTTGTTGTGAATGGGGAAAGCGGGGACTCCCTCGCCGTGGCGAACGAGTACACACGCCTCCGAGCCGTGCCTCCCTGCAACGTCGTCTACCTGAAGGGACTCCCTCCGGGGCCGCACATCAAGGTGGAGGACTTTCGCACTCTCCTCCTCCGTCCGATCATGGAGGCAATGGATCGCCGTGAGCTTACAAGGCAGATTGACTATGTCGTTTACTCTGCCGGCTTTCCCTATGCGGTGGAGGTGACCGGGGACATGACCGGCAAGAGCTTCCCGCTCTTCGTCACCCAGCCGGCCTCTTTGACCGGCTTAACATACCTCCACGAGCTTGTGTCGGCCGGAAACACCGAATACCTTTCCCTCAACTCCAACTGGTACATGCGACGCATCAAAGACGCGAAAGCCGACGCCGCCTGGAACGAAGCCGACAAACGACAGCAAGAGGCGCTGGCAGGTCTGCTGGCAAAGTGTGAGGAGTCCCGCAAGAAGGCCGCCGAAAGCAAGACTCCCATCGACCCCGAACGCGCGCGTTGGTTGGAAGAGGCGGTTATCCTTTCCCGCAGTCTCAGCGCAACGCATCCCAACAACCCCGAGATTCTCTACAACCTGGCCTGTATCCTGGCGTTGCAGCAAAAGGCGGACGAGGCCATGGCAGCGCTCAACGAGGCCTACAAGGCGGGGTGGTGGAACGAGGTTCTGACTCAGGTTGACCCCGATCTCGCGTCCCTGCGCGAGCGAGAGGACTTCAAGGCGCTGCTTGAGAAGATGCGACAGGTCGTCATCGAGACTCAGCCCCCCCGGGCCTTCGAGAGCACTGCGACATGGATGGCGAACGGGGACTGCACCGAGACGGGAGAGGGAAGACGGTATCTCCTCTCGGCCATGCTCGCCTACACCGGCGGGCCCGCGAATTCACTGGCTGAAGCCCTTACCTGCCTCCGGCAGAGCGCGGCTGCTGACGGCACGCATCCTGACGGCACGATTTACTTCATGTCTTCCAACGATTGGGCGCGTACAGGGCCGCGACAATGGGCCTTCAGATCCGCGTCCGAGGCGTTGAAGAAGCTCGGCATCAGAGCCGTGGTAGAAACCGGAGTGTTGCCTGCTGACAGGCAGGACGTTGCGGGGGCAATGATCGGTGTGGCCGGTTTTGCGTGGAAGGATTGTGGCAGCCGAATTCTCCCCGGAGCCTTCTGCGATCATCTGACCAGCTTTGGTGGAGTGATGACCGGAGCAGGTCAGACGCTGCTCAGCGAGTTTCTTCGCCATGGCGCTGCCGGCTCCTGCGGCACAGTCACCGAACCCTACAATGTGCAGTCCAAATTCCCCACCCCCTTCCTGCACTTTTACTACGCGAGCGGCTGTTCTCTCGCTGAATCCTTCTATCAATCGGTCTACGGCCCCTATCAACAGTTGCTGGTGGGTGATCCGCTTTGCCAACCGTGGGCAAAGACCCCGGTCGTGAAGATAAAAGGTCTCTCGCCCGGCGAGACGATCAAACGGCCCAGGCAACTCGTCCCTCAAGCCGAAAGCGCTCTGCCCGTTAATCGGTTTGAGTTGTTCCTCGATGGTCGTTTGAGGCAGTCCTGCAAACCGGGCGGCAAACTCAACCTGAACCCGGAGGGGTTGGCGGAAGGATACCATGAAGCCCGTGTGGTGGCCTTCGTCGGCGCTCTCGACACCCAGGGCCGGTCTGTCGTACCTTTCAGGGTCGGCAAGCGGGATCTTGCGGTCACTGACTGGCCCGCCGAAGCCGTGCCAGTGGATCAGACTTTCCGAATCTCCGCGAAACTGCCGGGCGCACAACGGATCGCCCTTCTGCACAATGAGAGGGAGTTGGGAGCCCTTCAGGGCGACCGTGGGGTGATGGAGGTGCGGCCCCCCCTGCTCGGGATCGGGACGGTCGAGTTGCAGCCAGTCGGTTGGCTCGCAGATGGACGCGAGGTCCGTGGAACACCCCATAGAGTTCAGGTGGTGGACATCGAGAGGTGACTTGGGAGGAGACTCTCCCGTCAGTGGTTTGCCAGAAGGAAGCATGGCTTGTTGGTGGGACCGTATTCCGG
>JACQGJ010000250.1 GCA_016199605.1 Armatimonadota bacterium
GGTAGATTGCGAACTTCTCCGTCATGGCCTCCTTCAGGCAGACCGCCTTGGCGGCAATGGTGTGCATCAGCGGGCCGCCCTGGATGGCCGGCATGACCGTCTTGTCGATGATCTGGGCGTGCTCTTCCCTGCACAGGATGATTCCGCCGCGAGGTCCCCGCAGGGTCTTATGGGTTGTCGTTGTCACAAAGTCTGCGTGGGGGCAGGGCGAGGGATGCACTCCGGCGGCGACCAGCCCCGCGATGTGGGCCATGTCCACCATGAGAAGGGCGCCGACCGAATCCGCCGCTTTACGAAAAGCTTTGAAATCAATCACTCGCGGGTAGGCGCTGGCCCCGGCGATGAGGAGCTTGGGGCGGTGTTGCGTTGCCAGGTCCCTCAGTTGGTCGTAGTCGATGGTCTCGGTTTCCGGTGAAACTCCGTAGGATTTCACGTCGTAGAACTTCCCCGAGAAATTCACAGGGCTTCCGTGGGTCAGGTGCCCACCGTGGGAGAGATTCATCCCTAGGATCACATCGCCGGGCTGCAACACCGCGAAGTAGACTCCCATGTTGGCCTGAGTTCCGGAATGGGCCTGAACGTTGGCATGAGGCATGTCGAAGAGCGCCGCGGCTCGGTCGATGGCCAGTTGTTCGGCCACGTCCACGAACTCGCAGCCACCGTAGTACCGACGCCCCGGATAGCCTTCGGCATACTTGTTCGTCATGACGCACGCCATCGCCTCCCGAACCGCGTTATCGACGAAATTCTCCGAGGCAATCAACTCGAGATTGCGATGCTGACGCGTGGTTTCCCGCTCGATGGCTTCGGCAATCTCGGGATCGACCTCTCGCAGTGAGGTGAGCTGGTCAATGTCAATCATGGGTGTTTCGCTTCCTTTACGGACACAAAAGACCTCTCTGACGCAGCGGCCAAAGAGGTCTGGAAGGGTGGGACTCCTGCTCGTTAAGGCTGAACATGCACCTCTCCCCTCTCCCTGACCCTCTCCCACCATGGGGAGAAGGCAAGGGTGAGGGATGTGTTCTCAACCTTGGCGAGCATAGCGTCTCTCCACGGGGAGACTTAATGCTCCCTGCTACTGTTCCGTCAGTTCCCGCGGCGGCTGGATTGGCAACTTGAAAATGAAGGTTGATCCCTTGCCCAAATCGCTTTCGACCCAGATGCTCCCCCCGTGGGCCTCCACGAGATGCTTCACGAGGTAGAGGCCGATCCCGGTGCCTCCCGCCTCCCGCGTGTCCCTGTTGTCGATTCTCTCAAACCTTTCAAAGACCTTTGTCAGCTTGTCCGCCGGAATGCCGATGCCTTGATCCATGATGCTGACCTGAATCATCTCTCCTTCAACGACTTCCCCTCGGACGGCTACCTGGCCGCCTCTGGGGGAATACTTGACGGCGTTGCTCAAGAGGTTGGTCAGGATCTGGTCGAATTTGTCCTGGTCCGCCATGATTCGGGGGAATCCGTCTGGGAACTGGATCGGGAACTCATGCCTGTCCGTGTAAGATTTCTGAGCGTTGATTACTTTGGTGACAATGTCCGGGACATCAACCGGTTTCCAGTTGATCTCCAAAGCTCGACCGGATTCAATGCGTGAAACGTTCAACAGGTCGCTGATGAGCCGAGTCAGCCGATCGCACTCTTGATCGATGATCTGGTAAAACTCCAGGCGGGCCGAGTCGTCAAAGAACCCTTCCGTATCTGACAACAGGGTCGAGATAAAACCTTTGATGGAGGTCAGCGGGGTCCTTAACTCGTGGGACACCGTGGAAACAAAAGCGGTCTTCATTCGATCGACATTGCGGATCTCGGTGATGTCGTTGAAAATGGCAACCACTCCCATTGACTCTCCGTTTTCGCTGCGCACCATGGCGGTCTGCGCCTGCAGAACGCGCTCGGTGGGAGAGACGACATCGATCTCCTCCGCGACATCGCGCTGCTCTGAGAGGGCCGTTCTAATCAACGCACACACTTTCTCGTTGGGCACGGCTTCGCGAAACGGCATACCCGGGCTCTTGGAGGAATTGATCCCAAGCATCTCCTGAGCGGCCGCGTTGACCAGAGAGAGCCTTCCATTGATGCCAACAACGAGGACTCCCGCCAGAAGGCTTCGCAGCGTCGCTTCCAGTTCCTGCTTCTTTTCCGCGATCTCGATGTAGAGCTGGGCGTTGGCAATGACCGCCGCCGCCTGGCGGGCGAGAATGCTGAGGAGTCGCACGTCTTCCTCTGAAAAGGAAGCGCCGAACCGCTTGTTGAAAACATGGAGAACACCGATGGTCCGCTTTTCAACCACCCTCTCCTGCTCATCCCTCTTTTCCATGACCAAGGGCACGGTCAACAGACTCCGAATCCCCAGAATAACCACGTTCTCTTTCACGGTTCGGTCGTCGGACGCGGCGTCGTCCACGATGAGGGGCTTGCTGTCTCTGAAGACTTCACCCGATATCCCCTGGGTCGCCCTGACTCGAAGAAGGTGGATCTGTTCGTCATTCAAGCCGAGCGCCGGCTTGCGGGCCACGAGCTCTCCGCTCTCGGTGTCGTGCAGCATGAATACGCACTTTTCCGCCTGCAAGATCATCGCGATCTTCTTAACCAGACGACCGAGGGTATGCTCCAACTCGGGGGCTGTCGTGACCGCAGTCGGCATTTCAGCCATGGTTTTCGCCTCGCTGAGCTGCGCCTCCATCTGGTCTTTCGTTCGCTCAAGCTCGGCGATGCGTTCATTCAACTGCCGGATCTGATCTTCCAGTTTCCTGCGGTCAGGAGTTGTTTCTGTGCTCATAGTCAGTCACCGAAACGAGTACTATTGCCTCCACCCATTCTTCGTCCTTCAAAGACTGCACTCTTTTTCCTCAGAGAGGCTTTGCAGACAGCCAAGATGCTGAGGGGGTCAGCAATTGAGGACGACTGAAAGCGGCGACATTATAGCATAGGCACTTTGCTGTGTAAACCAAGTCGGAACCTCAACGCGAGACTCTTTGCTACCCTGAGGGGAAAGTGATCGGCTGCCGCGTCATGTAATCGCTCATGCCCAGAGCCAGCAGGAGGATGAGCCAGAAGAAGCCGGCTGCGGCAATGAGCCAGATGAGTCGGCTGCCGTACCGGACGTGCATGAAGTAGAGAATGACAAGCGTCGCTTTGAACACAGCAATGGTGATGGCGATGATGGTGTTCAGAAACCCCAGGTCAATGAAGGAGATCCAGACGGTGAGAGCGGTGCAAAGCATCAAAGCGCCGAAGATCATGAAGTAGACTTGGGCAGAGACGATGTGAGGTTGGGCGTGCGTGTCGTGATTGGTCATCCCTGGTGGCGTCCTATCAGATAGAGTAGCGGGAACAAAAAAATCCAGACGATATCTACAAAGTGCCAGTACAGCCCTGTGACCTCGACCGGCATGTACGTTTCTGAAGTGAACCGTCCCTTCGCGGCGAGCAGCACGAGCACTGTCATGATTCCGAGACCGATGACCATGTGCAGAGCGTGCATCCCGGTCATGGCGAAGTAGAGTGAAAAGAAGAGTTGGGCGTGCAGGGCATCTCGTCCTTCGTAGGCGAAGGTGGCGCCCGGCACGTGGTGCTCGTGGAATTTGGCCGCGTACTCGACACCTTTGACACCGAGGAAGATACTCCCCAGAAGCATCGTCAGCAACAGAAAGACAATGATCTGCCTGCGCTTCCCCAGTTGCGCAGCCTGCACGGCGAGCGCCATGGTCAAGCTGCTGCAGATGAGGACAGCGGTGTTGAACGCGCCTAACTTCACATCGAGAGTATGGCTCGCACCTGCAAAGGCGGCGGGATAGTAGGTCCGGTAAACCGTGTAAGCCATGAACAGCCCGCCGAAAAACATGATTTCCGTCACCAGGAAGGTCCACACCCCCAGCCGCGTGGCTTCCTGCTGCTGCTCGAGATCGTCGAATTGGTGGGCTACCACGGAGTGGGCATGGACCTCAGATGCTGTACTCATACGCCTCCTCCTCTTCGTAAGCGTAGGCTTCTTCCTCCACGATGGGCGTCACCTTGAAATTCTCCGTGGGCGGCGGAGAGGGAGTGGTCCATTCCAGTCCTTTGGCGCCCCACGGGTTTGGTCCGGCGTCTTCCCCATATTTGAGTGACCACAGCATATAGAGGATGGGCAGCAGGTAGCCGACTCCCAGGACTGTCGCTCCCGCCGTCGACAGCACGTTCCACAACTGGAACTCCGGGGCATACATGTAGTAGCGACGCGGCATTCCGAGATACCCGACGATAAACTGCGGCAGGAAGGTCATGTTGAAGCCGAGGAAGATGACCGTGGCGGCGATTTTCCCGAGCAGGTCGGGATACATCTTTCCGGACATCTTCGGCCACCAGAAGTGCAGACCCCCGAGGAACGCCATGATCGTTCCGCCGACCATGATGTAGTGGAAATGGGCCACCA
>JACQGJ010000234.1 GCA_016199605.1 Armatimonadota bacterium
CTGCCGAGGTGGATCCTTTGCGCATTGCCATTGATTGCCGAACGCTGCTGGAGCGCAAAACCGGTGACCGGACCTATACGATGAATCTGGTTCGCCACCTGCCGGAGGTGGCACCGGAGCATGAGTTTGTTCTGCTCTTTCATCGCAACCCGGAAGAGAGCCGGGAAGCCCCTTCTTTCCTGACTGATCTGAAGGCAACCCTCTACGTGCTTCCCAGCCTGTCGCCACGGCTCTGGACTGCCGTGAGCCTGCCGCGATTCGCCAGACGGGAGCAGATCGATCTTCTGCACCTTCAGTACATCGTCCCTCCCTTGCGCCCCTGCAAGCTCGTAACGACCATTCACGACATGAGCTTCTACCGTTTCCCCGACTCGTTTCCCCTCAAGGACAGAATCCTTTTACAGAAACTGATACCGTGGTCGGCCCGAGCCGCTAACAGAGTCCTCACCGGTTCCGCAAGCTCCTGCCAGGATATCATCGAAATCTGTAAGGTGGCGGCTGACCGCGTCGCCGTGATTCCCTACGGGGTCGATGACCACTTCCAGCCAGTGAGAGAGGCAAGTGAGATACAGGCGATGTGCGATGGCCTGGGGATCAGGCAACCCTATCTTCTCTTCGTCGGTGTGTTGCAGCCCAGGAAGAACCTGACGCGCCTGCTTCAGGCTTACCAGCGAGTACGGACCTCCAAACCTCAAATCCCCGACCTTGTCATCGCCGGCAAGCGAGGGTGGATGGAGAAAGAAATCTTCGAGACGGTAGAGACGCTTGCTCTCAGCGGGTCCGTACAATTCGTGGATTACGTTCCCGACGAGATGTTGCCGACGTTGTATTCCGCAGCGAAGCTGCTAATCTATCCCTCGCTCTATGAAGGCTTCGGCCTGCCGGTGGTCGAGGCGATGGCCTGTGGAACGCCGGTCGTAACTTCCAACCTTTCATCTCTGCCTGAGGTGGCGGGTGGTGCGGCAGTTCTCGTGGACCCCCGTAACGTCGACTCGATCGCCGAGGGAATCAGACAGGTGCTTGAGGCAAGCGGCGAATCGTTGGAGAGGATGCGGGCGAGTGGTGTGCAACAGGCCGCCGGGTTCTCCTGGCTCAACACAGCGCGATTGACGGCGGAGGTGTACCGGTCGGTGCTCTCCGAATAGGCCGTTGCTTCTACGCGATGAATACAGCAGGGGAACTGGTCAACCGTTGGCCCGTTCTCCCGTTCTCTCATTTACAGAAACCGCCGATCCCGCTATAGTAACGAGCAGGTAGAACCTGTTTGGAGGGGGTACTTATGCGACGACACGTAACGCAGACTTCCGCTGGTCTGGTATGGTTGGCGGCCGGGCTGCTTGCAGTCAGTCTTACACGGTCAATAGCCGCAGTGGGGGTTGACCCAAGCTCCACTGACATCCCGAAGATCGAGCAGTTCCTCCACGCACGATTCCCAGCCAAAACATGGGCGACCGGGCCGACACAAATAGACAGCCCCACGATTCGGGCCGCTTACTCGGACCTCCGGTTCTACTATGTTTTCACCCCCACCTATCCTGTCGCCAAAGCCAACGGATTGTCTCAGATCGAGAGCATCAATAACAAAGGAATCGTCAAGTTGATCGGGACCCCGGCAAGCTACAACAACGGGCTCATGAAAGTAGGAGACGAGAAAACGGCCCAGACGGCAGGCGCCGCCATCATGTCGCTGACTCTCGGCCCGTTCGGCCCTGTCAGCGTGGCTCCGGAGGTTGTCACGGTGAGGACCGTTGCCTCCACGGGCGGTTGGAGGTGTGTCGCCTCATTCGACCATCATCAGTTCCTGGTTGCTTTCAACTCGGCCGGCAAGTGCGCCATGGTCAATCACAACTACAACGGGCCTCTCCCGATCTGCGTTGGCGGCCAGTTTCTCCCGGTCAGGGACCAGGCTCTGACAAGGCTCGGCTTGGGGCGGAATCGCGGGGCACTCGAGGTCACCTCGATGGAGGTTGGCTCGATCGCGGAGAAAGCCGGATTGCGAGTTGGCGATGTCATCGTCGCGTTTGGCGGCAAGCCGCTGCCGCTCAGAGACGCCATTCAACACCTGCGTCGCCTTGTCTTTCCCTTGAAGCAGCGCGGAGATGCAACTCGAGCGATCACAGTGATCCGAAAAGGCGAGAGCCTGACGCTGACACTGCGGTGGGAGCCATTGCGATAGCCGGTGTGCCACGGGTGCTTGGGGTGCAGAGGTCCAGCTAAAACCGCGGGAACGCCACCGCGTCACTCACTGCTATCCGTCCGACTTCCTCGCCTCTGAGGTTTCGGACCGGGGGCTCCCGGTATTCGGAGAGACTGCTGCTCACCTCTGGAGAAAAGACTTCCTGGTCGTCGAGAAACCGGAGGACGACAGGCTGATAGCCTCGGGGAGAGCCATCATCGACTTTCACGGCAAAGCCGACATGGCGCTCAGTGAGACCCAAAGCGTAGAACCCCTCTGCTCCTCCTTTGCAGAGGATTGACCTCTGGCCGGATCGAAGCAGGTCGGTGCAGAGGCGGTTCCTGCCTGCGATCATATAAGGGTGACGTTGCACCGCGTCCTTGACTCGCTCGACGGCGCATCGAAGCTCGTGACGTTCAATCTCTTCAGGATTCGCCAGCCGCTCGTAGACCAGAGCGGACTTCCAGAGGGGAAGGGCATAGATACGGGAGGTGCAGCCATCACTGGCTTCCACAAGATTTTCGGGCCTCTCCTCTGCCAGCTCGGCGAGCGTTGAGCGGAACATCTCTTGAACGGGGTGCCCGGAGTCACAGTAGGTTTCGAGGTCGGCCTTGAGGAAGGTTGCGAGAGTGAGCAGTCCGGCGTGTTTCCCAGAGCAGTTGTTGCGAAGGGGGGACAGTGGGATCCCCTCGCTGTCGAGCCGACGCCGTGTTTCGGCGTCAGCCGGTTCGTGACACCCGCACTTCAGAGCCTCTTCCCCCACTCCTGCCTTCTGAAGAATGCGCCTGACGACCTCGACGTGAGGGTCTTCTCCGTTGTGTGAGCCGCACAGAATAGCGATCTCCTCTTCCTCCAATCCTGCGGCGTCTGCAGCTCCCGAAAGAACCACAGGAAGCGCCTGGATCAACTTTGCAGAGGACCGCAGGTAAACGGACCGCTCCACGTCGCCGAGGTGGAACTTGAGCTTACCGTCCTGCGTGATTGCCACACTGCCGCGGTGGTGGGACTCGACCAAATCGCCGCGATAGACTTGCGTGAGAATGGGATTGGCTGAGAAGGGCATGGATGGTTGATCTCCTGAAAGCACTGTTTGTTCTACCATCGGAATCTATAACGTTCGCCGGGGATATGCATCCCCGGCGAGACCTTTCCTCGGACGTTCGTCCCATACACTCCATCGCGAATTTTCTCTTCGGCATTTGGGACTCATGTCGCAAGGAAAGGTTCGGTGGGGATGAATGCCCCACCGAACGGAGTCGCCGCAACGATTCTACACTTACAGCCTCTGGCCTGCAAGGCTGGACAACATCACGTGTGCATTTTCCAAAATGAGGTTTGGC
>JACQGJ010000263.1 GCA_016199605.1 Armatimonadota bacterium
GTCGCCACGAGGAGGTCCTGCCAGCCATCGCCATTGAGGTCGGCAATCAGTGGTGAGCCGAGAACAGGGGCGCCCATACTTCGCACCCATGCCCGGTCACCAAACGCAGTGTAGACCATGACATTGCCCTCCGGCAGGCATACGATGGTTTCGAGAGTTCCTTCGCCATCCAAGTCGGCGACCGCCAGGTAAGGCCTCGAATGCTGTGGTTTGCCCAGCGTTTCCTTCCACTTCAAAGTCCCCCGGTGCGACAGGCAGTAGATGCTCCCGTCGTCGGAGGCGATGACCACATCCTTCCGCCCATCCCGGTCCACGTCCGCAATGCACGGAGAAGCTTGCACCCAATCTTCAGTCCCGAACTTCCACTCCAACTTTCCCTTGCTGTTGAGACAGTAAACGTTGCGGTCCATTGAGCCGAAGACGACCTCCAATCGCCCATCGCCGTCGAGATCGCTCACGGCGACTCCCCCCATGATCCAACTCTTCGTTTCGAAGGTCCACTCCTCCTCACCCTTGCCGGTCAAGACGTGGAGTCTGTTGTCATTGGCGCCAACGAGGACCTCCGGCTTGCCGTCGCCCTCGAGGTCTGCGATGGTAGGGAACGAGTTGATCGGCTCACTCAATTCCACGCGCCATTGCTCTTTGCCGTCAGCGCTGAAGCAGAGGAGGAGGTTCTCCACTGCCAGAAGGATGTCCAAGTTGCCGTCTCGGTCCGCGTCGCCCAGAGTAACACCGACAGCCCCTGGACTTGCGGTGGGTTCATTGCTGGTCTTCTCGGCCCCTTCCTCGTTGTCATCGCCCGTTTCCTCCCCACCGCCCTTCTTGAGGGCGGTCTCCGAAGTCTCGTTGCCAGGAAGAGCCACTTTCCATTTCACATTGCCGTCAGCAGTCAGCCGGTAAAGGTTCCCATCTGCCCCAGGCACAACCATGTCCATCGTTCCGTCGAGGTCGAGGTCTGCGAGCGCCGGGGTCGTGTTGGCAGTCATGCCAATGGTTACGCGCCATTTGAGGGAGGGGAAGAACCGCGTGCCGTGATACTGGGAGGGACGCAACAGTGGTCGAGTGACACGCTTTACCTGCGACTGCGCGGCGGCGGCGAAGACAATCATCAGGACGAACAGGACGGGGACGCGTCTTGCTGGCATGGCAATCACCTCATCAGGATGGTGACTCGGCGAGTTTGACTCGCGCCACTCTAACGGGAACGGGTGCATTATAGCACACGCGCAGCGTTACTCTTCCCACAATTTCCACAACTTCACCAGTGCTGCCTCCGTCATTCGCCTTCCCGCGTCGGAGCAGAGCCGGCGAGAGAGGATCGGGCGCGCGCCATAGGCGCCGCGTTCCGCCTGATCGGTCGTCGGCACGTAACCGAACCAGTCGTTCGCCAGTTCCGCGATGAAGGTGTAGGCAGCAGGGGACCAATGCTTGATTTCGAGACCGTGATCGACAAAGATCTCTCCAGGCAGACCCACGAAAGCAAGGTCTCCGACCCGCAGCGTTTGGATGGGAACCTGCGCTGTCTGATTGTCGAAGGGCCAGGAGTCAAAGTTGTTGATGACGTATTGCTCGAAGTCGTTCGGCTTGTCCTTGGCGCGAAGTTCCTCGGCGAAGGCCTGCATGACGGCTTCTCGAGTGTAATAGGGAATCGGGACCTGTTCGAGAGCCGCGCAGATTTCTCTAAGGGGCATCGGTTCGGCTTTCTCGGCGGCGTTCATCGCAAGACCGGCGAGGGCGCGCCCGAGTTGGATAGACTTGTCGGACCCGCCGCGCGGCAGCTCCGTCGGGTGATGAGCCGAGTGGTTGATGTCGCCACAGCAACCGTTGAGGAAGAGGGTTACCACGTCGTCGCCATACACCGCCGAGATCGTCTTTGCCAGCTCGCCCGGCCAGTCCGCCGAGATGAAGTCAGCCCCTCCACCGCCGATCACGTCCACGTGCAGAGCATAGTTTACGACCAGCGCCCGGAGGCGGCCGGTGTTGTCGCTCACTTTCAGCGCCAGCACCTCAGGGTCGATATCGCCGGCCGGAGCGATCGCCTGGCCGGGGGCGCCTCGACCAAACAACTCGGTGCCATCCTTGAGTCGGAACAAACGGTTGAACGCCAAGTCCTCCTCAGCTCCTTGTCCCGGATGCAATCGCGCCTCGAATGGAGAACCCACCGCTTGCTTCACCGCGTCCGCGATGAGGCGCGGCAGTCGTTCCAGCCATTCGGGGTTGACGGGCAGCAATCGACCGTGCCGGACCTCCGGCCCGGTGTGGGTGTGCGTCGCGCAGATCAAGACTCGCTCCGGAGTGAGGCCGGTTTCCGCCGCGATGATCGCTTTGGCGACCGAGACCCAGGACTCCTCGACGGAGACAAGGTCACACGACACCAGCGCGATGGCGCACTCGCCAGCGCGAAGGACCAGCGCACGGACAAACAGGTCGTCCCTCACGCTCTCAGCGATGCGGTCGTGGAAGTACCCGGCCAGTGAGACTCCGATCGGCGGAGTGATGCATACTTGCGCGGCGCCGGCTGTAACGGCACCCGTCAGTTGTTCCTTGTCACTCATGAATCCTTCTCCCTCAAAGCAACGGATGCACGCGGTACGGAGGAGTCCGCCAACGGACTCGGGCCGCTTGTCGTGTTGCAGGGCGCGATTATACGACTCTTCGGACGGAGGATCAAGGGAGGTTGTGGCTTCGAAAGTAGTGGAATTGCTCTACCGATGCGGCAAGGTTGCTGAGGGACATTCGGTCAGACTGTATACTTGGGAGGTTGGTGTGCGCGCCAGCCTCCCCATGCGCTTCCCCTCCATAGCCGAAGCGACTCTTGCTTTTCGCTCGGGCGTAGGTGGAAAATCCAGAATCGTTGGAGAGGTGCTCGCATGTGTGGATTATCGGCGCTCTTTCGCAGGAACTCGTGAGGGGCCGTACGATCGCGAATCCCCATGTGCATAGGGAGGGAATGCCGCTGTGAGTTTCTATTGATCGCGGGTCATGTCCAACAGCCTTCTTGCGAGCTTGTGCACATCGGTCGAAGAGTTGCGCTTCAACACCGGTTCCTCACCGCGTAGATGCGCGTGTCGCTCTCCTCTTTCGAGGGCAACTCCTCTCCGCGGCCCAAGACAATCGGAAATGTTCGCTCCTTTTTCATATTCTGGGAGGTAGTTCTTCTTGATGTAACGGAGGAGTGAGGTGCAGTCTTCGAACCCCTTTGACGTGTCCTCAAAGTGCAGCAGAAACCAATACTCGAAACATGGGTTGGAGAGAGTGGCTGCGAGTTGATTATCCCTGGCTTTCTGGAGGGCGTTGAGAAGGTTGGGATTTTGGCTGATTCGCTCTACGTCCATGACACACCATATCTCGTCGAAATCAGCATGGGCTTCACCGCGCCTGACTTCTTGTGGTCGTTCCTGTTTGCGTTTTAACGCATAGTCAACCACACTGGTGGGAGCGCTACCGCACTCTTCTCCGGAAACCTCAACTTCGACAGGCGTCAGACGCAGTTCCCGTCGTAGCGCCTCGAAATAGGTGGGTTCTGTCTTTTCTCCCTCGCACACAATCAGGATACAAGCGCGTGGTTCGCGATAGGCGCGACGGCGCTGAAATGAACGGGCGGATCGAAACTGTGGACGACGCGCCATCAGAAGCGGAACTCCCCCAGGAAGGGTAACGCGCCATAGCGACCTGCGAGATATCCCTTCTGCAGCGACTCATCTTTTCGTGGTCGAAAGTCGAGCAATGGATACAGATGTGAAGCCCCAGCCTCGTCCTTTTCGGTGAACCAGATCTGGTCGCGGCGGAACAACGAGTTGTCCAGGAGCGTCGTGTCATGTGTGGTGAAGAGCAACTGCGCCCCGCGGGTGTTGATTTCCGCATGATGGAAAAGCGCGATGAGAGTCCGCGACAGCAAGGGGTGCAAGCTGGTATCCAACTCGTCTATGCAAAGAACACGGCCGTTCTTGAGAACATCCAACCACGGCCCGATCAGCGCGAAGTACCGCTGCGTCCCGTCGGATTCGTCATCCAATGAGAACGAGATAAGCTTTTGACCCTCAGTTGCCGTATGCAGTGTGCGGATCACATAGAAGTACTGGTCTTTCAACTCATCTGCAATCTTCCTCTTAAGCTCTGATGGCATATCATCCGGCAGTTCTGCTTCGCTCCAGGCCCGTTTGTTGACCTCTACACCGCGGATTCCCATGTCAGCGTCTTTGAGGAGGCCGTGGATTGCATCCGCGAATTCCTTGTTTTCGTGAATCAGGTGGGCAGTGAAACCGCTTATGTCAGTCCGTGGATCAATATATTGCAGACTCTCTCGAAACCACGAGTAAACCTCTGTCAACTGCTTGTTTGCGAATTTCGCACCGATCGAGAGGAAGAGACAGTTCTCCCGAGTCAGCTTGGTCAGCTTGGCCCTTTCACCCTTCAGGCTTGGACCGAAGTTGTATTCCCCTTCGATATCGACGGACCGCTCGAACCACATCTGCGGTTGTCCCTTTGGATAGGCGGTCAGCCATTCTTCGTGGACTCTCTGGGAGTCCGCGGCAAAGCCGTACTGATACCGCCCGCCGTCAGACACGAAGGTGAGCTCGAACCGACTGGGTTCTCTTGCACGTTGCGGGTCGAGTCGGTAAGGATCCGCGCCCGTCGGTTTTCCTGCCTGCCCTTCCTCGGCAGACTCTAAAACGAATTTCTTCATATACCTCAAGGCTTTGATCAGGTTGCTCTTCCCTGCCGCATTGGGGCCGTAAACCGCAGCACTCTTCAACACGCGCATCTTTTTCCCGACGGCTTCTGCGGAGAAGGTGTTTTGCTCCAGTTCCGACCCGCTGGACGCGACGAAGCTCAGCACCTGCTCATCCTTGAACGACCGATAGTTCCTCACACGAAATTCGATTAACATCACAGAGCCTCAATCCGCATTGGATTAGATTTTGCGATTTTTCTGCAGATTGCGGAGAGATTATAGCAAACATGATGTTTTCGGTGCAAGTTCCTCGGGGTTTTCCTGCGACATTCTCCCGTGTTCCAACGACGAGAGGTCAGCCTCCCGACTCTTAGACTACGAACTTACTTCTCGCGGCGGCACCGCAGCGGCCGACCCCTCCGCTCGCCCCGAGAAAGAGATTCCCCTCCCATTTGCCTTTTCAGACTTCCCTATGAAATGGCCCTTTTCCTCCGCGAGACGGCGCCGCGTCACGGCCTCGGGTTTCTCCACTTGTCGAATCCCTCCGGCGGTTCGAAGTGATACAATGTACCCACGATTCTCGGAGAAGATGTCTGCGTGACCGTAACTCATAAGGTTGTGGGTAATGATGGGAACCAGGAAGCTCCAGACCAGGATGATCGATGTAGGCTCGAAGGAAGACACGGTGCGAACGGCCGTCGCTACCGGGTGCGTCGTGATGCAGCCACAGACGGCAAAGAAGGTTCGGGAGGGGAGTCTCCCCAAGGGTGACGTGCTCGGCACCGCTCGCGTCGCCGGAGTCATGGCAGCGAAACGGACCCCGGATATCATTCCGCTGTGCCATCCGTTGCTTCTGACTTCGGTGGAGGTTGATTTGAAAGTGAACGCGACTCGCGGCAGAGTCGACATTGCGGCCACCGTCCGGTGTGTCGGTAAAACCGGTGTGGAGATGGAAGCTCTCACGGCGGTAGCGGCGGCAGCGCTGACGGTTTACGATATGTGTAAGACGGTTGACAAGTCGATGACGATCTCGGAAATCGCGCTCGAGTCGAAGACCGGAGGCAAGAGCGGCGACTACCTGCGACCCCAGTCA
>JACQGJ010000235.1 GCA_016199605.1 Armatimonadota bacterium
CTATGACCGCTTCAATCTTCCCCTCAGTGTCGCCGGTCTCACTGACAACAGCCAGGTTCCCGTAGCCGACATGACGGCCTATGAGTTCCGCCAACTCCGAGAGCAACTGCCGGGCAACCTCGCAGCCTATCCACCCCTACCGCTCAATTACGACCTTCCTGATTTGCGTGGGATGCTGGAGGCTTTGGTGGAGTCCCGCCACGAAGGCGTCGTTGTCAGCGCCGTGGATTTCGCGGATGTATCGCGGATGAACGTGGTGAGGGAGGTTATGACCGGAGCTTAGAATGGAGGATCACGGCCCCTGTCGGCTGGTGGACCATCAACTGACCGCTAATCCATCGCGGTCGTGGAGGCGTTCCGGTGTCCCATGGAGACCAGTTAACCGATGAGGGTTCCAAACTTCGGTTGAGATGAAAAAGTAACCGCCCTTCTTGCCTTGCAGATAGGTGTGTGATACTATCACCGCCGTCCAGAAGACTCTCGATACTCTCTTTGTAACGGTAGCTCCAACTTGCAGCTCTTCCTGATCAGCTTCCTCATCCTCTTCCTTGAGCTCGCCTGCATCCGCTTTCTTCCGGCGTACGTGAGGTTGCTGGGATACTTCGCCAATACTGTTCTGCTGGCCTCTTTCCTGGGCATGAGTGTGGGATGCCTTACGGCTCGCAGGAAGTCCACCTTCCTACACGCGGCGCCTCTTCTGATTTTCCTGATGGTATCCCTGACGGCGATCGTGTGGGGGCTGTCCAACTACAAACGCGCTGACGTCTCCATCTCTCCGGAATTATCCAAGGCTCTTATCTACTTCGGCGCGGACCAGACAGCCTCAACGCCGGTTCATCTTCCCCTGGAGGCTGTTCTGTCAGTCGCTTTCCTATTGGTTGCGCTCATCTTCGTCGGACTGGGACAGATCATGGGCAGGGAGTTCGACCGGTACCCACCCATCACTGCCTACATGATTAACATTACAGGGAGTCTTGTGGGCGTAGCGGCCTTTACGGGCACGTCCTCTCTGTCGCTCACACCGGTCTGGTGGTTTGGGGTGAGTTTCCTGTTGATGTGCTGGTGGCTGAGAGGGGTTCGGTGGAGGTCCACCGCCAATCTGATACTCCTGATGCTCAGCATCATGACCATCTATCTGCTGGATCATGTCACGCAATCGCCCTCCGGCGATGCCGGCACGCACTGGTCGCCCTACTACAAGATCCGTTACGCTCTTTCCTCGAAAGATGGGGAACAGATGAGCATCGCAGTAAATGAGATCGGCCATCAGTGCGCCAACGATGTTTCTGGGAAGCCAACTGTCTACTCGGTGCCCTACGCGATGCTGCTCCAATCCGGTTTCCATCCCGACAGGACACTGGTCATCGGAGCCGGGTCGGGGAACGATGTGGCGGCGGCCCTGCGGCATGGCGCGAAAAGCGTGGACGCGGTCGAGATCGATCCCTTCATCATGCAGTTGGGGAAGCTCTACCATCCGAACCAGCCCTACCAGGACACGCGCGTGCATCTCACCAATGATGACGGCCGGTCTTTCGTGCGCAACACTCACCAACAATACGATTTGATCGTCTACGGACTCGTTGACTCGCTGACTCTGATGTCGACCTATTCGAGCGTCCGGCTGGAAACTTATCTCTTTACACTCCAGGCGTTCCGGGACATCAAAGCGCACCTGGACGAGGACGGCGTCTTTGTCATTTACAATTACTTCCGGGAAAGCTGGCTCGCGCTAAGGATCGCCAACATGTTGGAAGAGGTGTATGGGGAGGAGCCACTCGTCTTCACCTTCCCTCCTGTGAAGGAAGTGTCCTTGACGAAGAAAACCCCCACCAAAATGTTCAGCATCTTTGTGGTTGGCAAGATCGGGGCGCTGCGCCAGCGGTACCAAAAGGGGCAGGTCTTTCTCCTCAAGAGCGGAACATCTGGCAGCACAACCTCGGTCGGGGCGTTCGTCTCTCACCTTCCCGGGGAAATTCCCGAAGGGGTCAAGGCCATCTCACCGGTTGCTCTTGCGGCACCCGAATCGACGGTCCTTCCCGCGGATGATTGGCCTTTCCTCTATCTCCGAGAACGGGGGCTTCCCTCCTACCTCCTTCGAGGCATGGCCCTGGTGATACTGATTTCGCTGCTGGTGCTGTTCACTTTCGGGAAAGGGGAGCTGAAGGGACGGTTCAACCCACATTTCTTCTTCCTCGGAGCGGCTTTCATGTTGCTGGAAACGAAGAGCGTCACAAGCCTCGCTCTTCTGTTTGGGTCGACCTGGCGAGTGAATGCCGTCGTTTTCTTCTCCATCCTCGTGATGATTCTTCTGGCTAACCTGTATGTCTTGAAACGACCGAGCGAGCGGTTCGCTCTTCTCTACACCTTGCTGATTGCCGCGCTGCTGGCAAACTATGCGTTGCCGGCCCAGTCATTCCTGGGGCTGGCTGGAATAGCCCGCTTGATCCTCTCACCGGTAGTCATCTTTCTTCCCATCCTTCTCGCCGCCCTGGTATTTGCGAACTCGTTCCGGGTTAGTCAACAGCCGTCCGCCGACATCGGATGGAACATTGCCGGAGTCATGATCGGGGGATTGTGTGAGAACCTCTCCCTGCTGATGGGTTGCCAGAATCTCCTGCTCGTCGCCGCTGCTTTCTACCTCCTCTCTGCCCTCACACGCAAGCCGGGTTTCCGGCACGAGCTCGGGCCTGCTGGCCTCGAAGTCCCCGCGTAGGATAAAGCTCCAGCTTTGTCATCCTCCAACGCGACAAAGCTGGAGCTTTATCTACGGGAGGTTGGGGGTGACGAGTCGTAGGAACGAACGGGCACGCTCTGGATGTTCCCGTCATCCCATCAACCTGCCGCGCCGGATCGCCCCCGGTCCGAACTTCTGTCTCACCTTGTCGACAGCGGCTTCGATTTTTTCATCCCTTTCCGCTTCTGCCTCAAAGAGGCTGAATTGTCCGTCCCCTTCGCCGGTAAGCTTTGCGAGGCCCACGCCAAGCAATCGTACCTTTCTCCCTGAGGGATTACCCGCGGCCAGCAGCGCTCGGGCGGAGTTGTAGAGGGTCGAGGTGACGCAGGTTGGTGCGGTGAGGGTCCGGTTCCGTGTGATTGTCTTGAAATCGGAGAATCGAATCTTGACGGTGATGGTCCTCCCCCGGAGCTGATCTTTACGCAGCCGCGCCGCCACTTCCTCCGAAAGCCGCAGGAGCGTTCTTTCGAGAAGATCGAGGTCGTTGGTGTCTTCGGCAAAAGTCGTCTCAGCGCTGACCGACTTGGCGGGAGTGAAAGGCTCGACGGGTCGATCGTCGAGGCCGTGAGCGAGTCGGTACAGGTGCTCGCCAACCACCCCGAACCTCTGACGCAGCGTCTCGAGCGGATACCCAGCCAGAGCGCCCACCGTGGCGATTCCCATCCTCCGCAGGTTTTCTGCGGTCGCCTTTCCGACGCCCCACAGTTTCTCGACGGGAAGCGGTCTCAGGAATTCTTCCACTCGCTCGTGATGAACGATCACAAAGCCGTCCGGCTTCTCGAGATCCGAACTCAGCTTGGCGAGGAACTTGTTTGGTGCAAGCCCAAGGGACGCAGTGAGATCCAGCTCGCCTCGAATCCTGTCCTTGATGTTCCATCCGATCTGTTCCACGGCTTGGGACGAGGCATCACTGACAGGGCCGGCGCTTCGATTCCCTCCAGTGGACCGTCTACCCCCCACGGAAGCGTGCAGTCGCTCCGTTCCTGTCAGATCCAGAAAGGCTTCATCCACCGACAACTGTTCCACGAGTGGACTGAAGTCCTGCAGGACGAGCATCACCTGGCGCGACACCGAGACGTATTTGGCCATGTCGACCCGCAGGAAGACGCCCTGAGGACAAAGGCGCTCGGCCTGTGAGGAGGGCATCGCGGAATGAACGCCGTACTCCCTCGCTTCGTAGGAGGCTGCCGAAACCACACCCCGGCTTTTCGCAGGACCGCCGACAATCACCGGCTTCCCACGCAACTCGGGGCGATCGCGCTGTTCAATCGACGCATAGAACGCGTCCATGTCGACGTGGATGATCCATCGGAGAGGAGTTCGGGTGCTCATCATCGGCCCTGCCAGCGTTTCAGCCGCGGAAACACCGAGGGCGCGGACACCTAACGAAAGCTCCGTCATCTCTGTGTCTCAGTGGCTAAACTTCCCTTCGCCTCTCGTCACCGAATTCCTCCGTTGACAAAACCTCCAGCCTTGTCCACAATGGGGACGTGGAACGGTCTCTTCCCGAATCTTGTGACTACTTCCTCGACCGAGTCAAGGCATTGCATCACGTCATGCAGTCGGCATTGGTCGAGAGCCACCGAAGGACAGCGGTGGAGGTCATGAGCCAGGTGGCGCACGAGGATCGGGGAGACACGATGTATGCCATCGATGTCGACGCCGACCGGATTCTTGTGGACTTCTGCAAAGACTGGTCGGAGGAGATACCGTTCGTACTTGTCTCAGAGGGACTCAACGAAACGGGAGCACAGACCTTCCCTGAGGAAACGGACCCTGAGCATGCTCGGTTCCGAATGATCGTTGATCCCATTGACGGTACTCGTGGTTTGATGTACGACAAGCGGAGCGCCTGGGTTTTGACAGGCATTGCTCCCAACCGCGGCGACTCGACGACGATGGCCGACATTGCGTTGGCGATCCAGACGGAGATTCCCACCTCCAAACAGAATCAATGCGACATGTTGTGGGCCAGTCGTGGCAGTGGAGCCGCAGGTGAGAGGAGGGACCTCGCGACAGGGGAAAGGCAGCCGTTGCGCCTCCGTCCCTCGCAGGCCGACACCTTTGCGCATGGCTTTGCCTCCGTCAGCAACTTCTTTCCAGGAGGCAAGGCGCTTACCTCAGAGATCGAGGAGGAACTCTTCAGAGAAGTGGTGGGGGAGCCACAGCCCGGCAAGGCGATCATCTATACCGACCAGTACATCTCGTGCGGTGGGCAACTCTTCGAGCTGATGGTGGGACACGACCGCTTCGTGGCCGACCTGCGGAGCCTTGTCCACGCGAGTCGCGGTGAGGACATGTCCCTGTGCGTTCGGCCCTATGACCTTTGCACTGAACTGATTGCCAGGGAAGCGGGATGTGTCGTTCTATCCCCGGAAGGTTCGGAGTTGGATGCGCCGCTGGACACGAGAACGAACATGAGCTGGGTGGGCTACTCCAACCGGAGGCTTGCAGACAAGGTGCAACCTGTGTTGGAACGCATTCTCAAGAGGAACGGAGTGATGGGATAGCGTGGGAGCGCCAAGTCACCCCCTGTTGTCATGAAGGTCAGAGTCCGCCTTTTTGGCGAGTTAGAGAGATTTTTGCCGAAAGACTCCAAGGGCCGGTCAGCGGTGGTCGAGTTGGCGGAGGGCTCAACCGCCTTCGACCTCGTGAGGCTGCTGGAGATTCCCTACCAGGACCATGAAGGCTGTGTTGCCATTGCCATCGGTGACCTTGTCGTTGAACACGGCAAGCAGCTTAGCGAGGGGGACGTGGTGACTATCTTTCCGCCGTTGGCAGGAGGGCTTCATCGAGCGCGAGAGATGACGTATCCTCTCTGAACGTTTGCTTTGCCCCATCGTGCCGTCATACCACCGAAAGATCAAGGAGAGCTGAATGAGCGAGTTTCAGGTAATCGGAAAAAGCCTGCCGCGGGTTGACGCGGTAGAGAAAGTCACGGGTGCGGCCCGGTATGCCGCTGATATGAGTCTGCCGGGGATGCTGTGGGGGAAGTTCCTACGCAGTCCTTACGATCATGCGCGTATCGTGGGGATCGACGTGAGCAAGGCGGAAGCCCTGCCGGGGGTTCGAGCCGTCCTCACGCACAAGTCCATTGGCTCGGCGGCCAGCCTTGCCACAGAAGACTCGGTGCATGGCACGAAAGTGGACCAGAGCCTGTTCGCTGCCGACAGGATTATCTACCAGGGACAGAAGATCGCTGCGGTTGCGGCGGACAGCCCGCACCTCGCTGAGGATGCCCTGGATCTCATTGAAGTGGAATACGAAGCGCTCCCGGCCGTGCATGACGTACTGGAGGCCATCGAACCGGACGCGCCGATCATTCAGGAGAACACCAACGTGATCGAGACTCCGGAGGGAACGCCGCTCTACAACGTTTGCGACCAGGGGCATCACGCCTTCGGCGACGTTGAGCAAGGCTTCGCCGAATCCGACCTGATCGTCGAGGGGACCTATCGGATCGCTCGGGCACATCAGACCTACCTCGAACCCCACGCAGTTGTTGCTCAGGTGGATGCTACGGGCAAGGTCACGGTTTGGACGGGCACTCAATCCATCTTTGCCATTCGGTCGGGCCTCGCCAGCTCCCTGGGAATCCCTCTCTCGAAGATTAACGTGATCGGAACTACCATCGGAGGAGGGTTTGGCGCGAAATTCGGATTGATGATCCATCCCTATGCCGTTTTGCTTTCACAGGCTACCGGGCGGCCGGTGAAGATAGTCTACTCCCGGGAAGAAGAGTTCCTCGACGCCTGCCCGGCTCCGGGTTTGGTGATCCACCTTAAGACAGGCGTTAAGAAAGACGGGACCCTCCTCGCCCGGCAGGCCACCGCCTACTGGAATATCGGAGTCGGTCCGGGTGGCACGTGGGGTACAGGCCGCATTGCAGGCGTCTACAAGATCCCCAACGTGAAATGGGATGCCTATGCGGTTTACACCCATGAGCCGACCCCTGGGGCCTACCGCGCTCCTAACGCTCCGCAAGTAACCTTCGCCTCCGAAGCTCAGCTTGATGAGGTTGCTCACAAGCTCGGCATTGATCCCGTCGAGCTGCGGCTGAAGAACATGGCCGAGGAGGGCGATTCTCTGTTGGGCGGCGGGCCGCTCACTCGCGTCGCCTTCAAGGAAACACTTCGGAAAGTTGCTGAGTTGGTGGACTGGAAGAATAGGAAGTCGAAGGCCGTCTCCTCCAATGGACACAAGATCGGTTGGGGGATCGCCGTGGGCGAATGGACGAACGGCGCCGGACCTGCCGGGGCCATCTTGTCCATCCACGAGGATGGAATCGCGCGCATCCTGTACGGGAAGGTTGATCTCACCGGAACTGATACCGCTTGTGCTCAAATCGCGGCAGAAGTCCTTGAGATGCCCTTCGAGGACATTCAGATCATCCACGGTGATACGGACTCTTCACCTTACGCCACCGGCTCCGGTGGAAGCGTCGTCCTCTTCAGCGTCGGCAACGCGGTGAAGCGGGCGGCCGAACATGCTCGCGAACAGATTCTCACGTTAGCCGCCCAGGAACTGAAAACTGAAGTCGACAAGCTTGCGATCCATGACAAGAGAGTATGGGTCCAAGGCTCTGAGGACGAGTACGTCTCCTTTGCCGAGTTGGGGCAGGCCAGTCTGCGGACGACAGGAGGCCCTCTCATAGGAACCGGCCGTTTTGCCAACGAGCCCAGTCATCCGGTGATATCGGCCCAGGCGGTCCAGGTGGCAGTTGATACCGAGACGGGGAAGTTGAAGATCCTCGGTCTTGCCCAGGCTCTCGACGTAGGTCGAGCCATCAATCCCGTGGAATGCGAGGGACAGATGCAGGGAGGCATGATTCAAGGGCTGGGATGGGGATGGACGGAGCAAATGGCCTACGACAAGGAGCGGGGCAACCTCAACCCGAATCTGCTCGACTATCAACTCCTCTCGACGAACGACCTGCCGGGAATCGACTGCGCTCTCGTCGAGAAGGAATCAGAGCATGGGCCCTTTGGTGTCAAGGGGATTGGTGAACCCCCGATAACTCCTACGGTCGCGGCGCTGGTCAATGCTGTCGCTGATGCGACCGGGGTACACGTCACTGAAGTGCCTCTAACTCCCGAGCGCGTGTATGGCGCGATCAGCCGCGCGGAAGGAAAAGGACCCCGGTAGGGCTTGGATCCCTGTTTGCTGTCAGGAGGCGCCTGTGCTAAAATCCGAGGCGCGTCGGGGAGGGAGTGGTTAAGGGAGTTCTGGCTGGACGTGGAAAGGTTTTGCTCCCAGCCTTTGGCGAAAGTTTGAGGAAACGGCTGGAGATTCTTGCCAGCAGCGGAATGTGATATCCTGATCTGTTTATTCCAACACAAGGAGGGTTTGCGATGGGCGCTTCAATCAAATGGGAACCGAGGGAAGTATTGGACAAGGTGCGTCACGAGATCGACCGAGGCTTTGAGGACGTTGTGGGGTTGACGCCAACCGGTCTGACATCATCCATGACCCACTGGAGACCGCGAACCGACATCTCTGAGACCGATGCCGAGGTGATAATTGAGTTCGATTTGCCGGGAGTTACTTCCGAGGGCATAGACTTGACGTTGATCGGCCGGAAGCTGATTCTAAAGGCGGACCCCTCCAAGCAACCTGAAGAAGAGACTCGGAGCTACGCCCGACGAGAGCGATACCGCAAACAGTGGAAAAGAGTGATCGAGTTGGCGGTTGAGGTCGATCACGAAGCCATTGAGGCGCGCAATGAAAACGGAGTGCTTACGGTGCGACTGCAGAAGAGAGCCACGCCTGAGGACGCCGGAAAGCGTATTGCAGTCACTTGAGGCGGTGTGCATTATCTATTCTGATGTCGCCAACCTCGTAGC
>JACQGJ010000236.1 GCA_016199605.1 Armatimonadota bacterium
GACGGGGAGACCAAAGGACCGCATGATGCTCACATGGTGTAGCAGGTTCTCCATGCCGGCAGCCACTCTCTCGGCTGAGGGTTGATCGAGATCCTGAAGGGCCAGCCCGCCATGCATTTTGAGGGCGCGAATGGTCGCGGCTACCACCACCGCATCCGGCTGGATTCCGAGGCTGCGGCACTTGATGTGGATAAACTTCTCGGCGCCGAGATCAGACCCGAAACCCGCCTCTGTCACGAGGTAGTCGGAGAGGTGCAGTCCGAGGATGGTGGCGGTGACGCTACTACAACCAGCGGCTACATTGCCGAAAGGACCCGAATGAACAAAGGCAGGAGTTCCTTCAAGAGTCTGAACAAGGTTGGGCTTCAGAGCATCCCGGAGAACCGCGGCCATCGCCCCCACGGCGCCAATCTGTGACGCAGTGACGGGGTGTCCCCCATAGGTATACGCAACCAGCATGGCGCCCAATCGCTTCTTCAGGTCAGGGATATCCTTCGCCAGCATGTGGACGGCCATAACCTCTGAAGCGGCGGTAATCTCAAAACCTGTCTCGCGCGGCACTCCATGAATCGGCCCCCCCAGCCCCACAACGCAGTGCCTTAGTGCCCGGTCACACACATCGAGACATCGCTTGATGGTGATAGTGCGAGGGTCTATCGCCAGGAGGTTGCCCTGGTGGATTTGATTGTCGATCATCGCAACAAGCAGATTGTGTGCGGTTGTGATGGCGTGAATGTCCCCGGTGAAATGGAGGTTGATGTCCTCCATGGGAACCACTTGAGAGTAGCCACCTCCGGCCGCGCCTCCCTTTACACCAAAAACCGGGCCGAGAGAGGGTTCGCGTATCGCAACACAGGCGCGCTTCCCCAGGTGACTCAACGCTTGGGCAAGACCGATTGAAAGGGTTGTCTTTCCTTCACCCGCGGGGGTAGGCGTCATGGCGGTGACAAGGATCAGCTTGCCCCGAGGACGGGTACGGGCTCGCGCGATTGCCTCGAACTGGATCTTGGCTTTGTATCTTCCGTGACACTCGAGGTCTTCAGGTGTAAGCCCCAGTTTGGAGGCGACCTCTTCGATAGGGGTCAACGTCGCACGCTGGGCGATCTCAATGTCGCTCAGTACCTTAGTGAGTTCCGATGATGACAAAGCGTATTCTCCCGACATTATTCCAGATCAAGACATGGTTTCAAACCGGCCCTGACTTGTTTCGAGGGCCACCGTGCGAGCGAGATCACCGTTGCTGCGTTGTTTCTCAAGCAAGACGTGGTCCACAACGAGATCCTTCAACGTAGTTCCTTTGAGCACTTCCACGAGCTTGTCTTGAGCGCGAGCCCAAACCCGCTCCACGGGACAGAACTGCTCTTTCGGACACAGGTCCTGGTGTAAGAGACAACGGCTGAGAGCAATCGGTCCCTCGACGGCTTCAACGATGTCGCAGACTGTGATCTTCTCTGGGACGCGGGCCAGGCGGAACCCACCCCGTGAGCCTCGGTAGGAGGTTGCCAGTCCCGCCTTCACCAGAGACTGGAAGATTTTCGCAAGGAAGGACTCGGGTGCATTCTGTTTCTCAGCGATGTCGGAGAGCAAAGTCAATTCTCCGCCGGGTTGATTCTCGGCCAAATGGATCAATCCGAACACCGCGTAGTCAGTCGCTCTTGTGACCTGCATTCTGCTTCCTCCTCAGTGGGTTGTCAAATGGAAAGTCATGCGTTTGCCCTGAAACCTCTAACGATCGCACTGAGTTGACCTGCACCCGGGAGGTTGAGGGGTAAAGGCGCTACACCCTCGATTGAATTCCTTCTGTAAGCTGTCAGGTTTCTCCGAATTCTCATTGTCATTTTATACTTTGGGCTTTGTCAATCCTGGCAACACCCCCCTTTGGCAGTCCCTCCAAGACACCGCGTCATCGAACTCGGCGAGGAGAAGAACGTCGGAACCGGGCCCTGCAGTGACCCATGCGGAGACCAGAACCGTGGGAAAAGCCGAAGCCCAAAGTACCGTGGAACGCGATACGAACCGGCAGGGAGCTACCGAGCATTGCCATCGCGATGCACAATCACGTCCGAAGCTCGGAGTCCCTTATCGCTTTGCCGAAGCTCGAAATGGACGTGCTGACCTTCTCTGAGAGGTCGGTCAGATCGCTCTTTGATATCCGTGACATGCACGAAGATATCGCCGATTCCGGGGTTCTCCTTAGGGATGATGAACCCGTATCCCTTGACCTGATTGAACCACTTAACGCTGCCACATGCCATGACGCGTCACTCCTTACACATCACTTTCTGACTTCATGCTCCACGCGGGGGAACCTTCCTCAATCTACGCCGCCACCAACTCCTTCGCCGCGTCCACTGCACTGGCAGCGTCCGGCGTGTATCTCTCCGCGCCAATGCTGTCCTCGTAATCCTGAGTGACGGGAGCGCCTCCGATCCTCACTTTGACTTGATCGCGCATCCCCGCTTTGCGAAATACCTCAAGGGTGTTTTTCATGGAAGGCATCGTCGTTGTCAGTAGTGCAGACATGGCAACAACAACCAGATCCATGACCCCAAAGCCAGCTCCCTCCACCATCATGGCGACCGGGTCCTTTCTGATATCATGCAGGTTGCCCCGCACGGTACCGATCGCCACTTTGGCGATACCCCTGATCTTGGCGTCGGCCAAGTGAGGATGCAGAATTTCCATCGAGCCCTTCATTGCCTTGGGAGCCACAAGCACCTCGGGCACATAGAATTCACTGACTTTGAACTCCCTCCCCACCACTTCCATTCCAGCGATGAGACCTTTTTGCAGGAGGTCGCAGGCCGAAACCCCGGAGTCCATATCTTCCTGAGTCAGTTTGACTGCAGTGATTCGGTCACCGTTGATTACAGCCTCAGCCAGTCCTGGAGATCCATGCTCTCCCTCGTCCTGTTGATATGTTTCATCAGGAATCTTACAACCAATTTGCCCAGTCCCCTCGGAAGGGGGTGCGGACTGCATGATTGTTATGCCCATCACTGCAGGTTGTCGAACTTGCCTCCCCGCGCCGCCGTCAGGTAGTTCATGCAGAACTCATCAGCGCCGAGCAAGGCATCGGTGGCCGATACCAGAGCCATCAACGACGCGTCGAGTGGATCCACGATCACAGCATCCAAGCCTGCGCCCATCGTCAGCACCATGAAGGCCCGGTTGACCCATTTCCTCTGCGGCAATCCATAGGACACGTTGCTCAGGCCGCAGACGGCCTGCACTCCGGGGAATCGCGTGTGCAACTCGTGGATTCCGTCCAAGACCAGACGACCGTACGAAGGGTCAGTGGAAACGGGAAACACGAGGGGATCCAGGTAAATATCGGCGGCGGCAACACCGGCTCCGGAAAGCGCGTCCACCAGGATGGAGGCATTCCGCAATCGATCTTCCAGCGTCTGGGGCATTCCACCGTCTCCCATGCACAAACCGATCACCTTGCACTCGGTTTGTTTGATCACCGGGAGCAACTGATCCATCTTTTCTTTCTCAGCAGTGATGGAGTTGATCATAGGCTTCCCTTTGTGAACTTCCAGGGCGGCGAGCATGGCGCCGGCGTTGGGGCTGTCGATGGCGCAAGGCAAGTCTACGACTTCCTGAACGATTTGGACGAGCCATTTTAGAGTGTCCGGCTCTCTTTCGATGCCCACTGTCGCAGCATTGCAGTCGATATAGTGAGACCCCGCTTCGCCCTGTTGCCTCGCCAGATCCTGCAAGAAGGCGACATCCCGGTTATCGACGGCCGGCTGGATTCTCTTCCGAGTGCTGTTGATCAATTCACCAACGACAAGCATAACGCGACTCCTTTTTCCCACAGCGTGTAATGCGCAGTATTCCTCCCAACGAGCGGCTCGCGAGCTCCCCGCGTCCCTGGGCTCCTGTTTCCTAACCTGTTCCCTTGTCTGTGAATCCCGCGCCCTCCAGCACTTTCTCGATGGCTGTGTGCCAGTTCACAGTCATCAGATGAACCCCGGAGATCCCGGGCATCTCGCGGAGAGCATGGATGGTTTCGACGGCGATTGCGACCCCTTCGGCTTCGGGGTCCTGGGCGTTCTTCATCCGCTGGATCACGGCTTCAGGGATTCTCATGCCTGGCACGTTGTCTCGCATGAACTCCAGAGGGCGGGCGGACTTCACGGGCATGATGCCGCCGAGGACGTGCAGGTCCGTTGTCAAGCCGGCGTTGACCGCCAGCCGCATGAACTCACGCATTCGGTCGAGGTCGAAGATGCACTGGGTCTGAATGAACTGCGCCCCCGCCCTTTGCTTCTTCCCCATGCGCGACACCCTTACCTCCACCGGGTCGGCAAAGGGATTCGCCGCGGCGCCGAGGAGGAAATGGGGCTTCATCAAATCACTTTTGGTCGTAGCCTTCAACTCGACTCCCGAAGCCATGGTCCCGTTGGTTCTGATCCCGTGGAAAATCTGGAGGAGTTGAATGGAGTCCACGTCGTAGACCGGTTTGGCCATCGGGTGGTCGCCGAGAGTGATATAGTCGCCGGTCACGCAGAAGAAGTTACGCACCCCAAAGGCAAGGGCAGACAGGAGGTCTCCCTGCATGGCGATGCGATTTCTGTCCCGGCAGGCGGTCTGAAGAACCGGCTCCAGGCCCTCGTCCAGGAGGTGCTTGCACACCGCAAGACTGGACAGCCGAACGTTTGCGGACGCGTTGTCCGTCACATTGACGGCGTCGATTACCTCCGACAGCTTCTTGATGATGTTCAACTGAGTCTGCATCGGGGCGAAAGACGGAACTTTCGGTGGAACGATCTCCACCGTTACCGCAAACCCGCCGCTTTTCAGTTTGGATTCGAGACGACCACCCGAGGCCTCTTCCGCTACGCTCATGCCTTTGTCGAGTCTCCTTCTTCACCTTTCCGCATCGGGTGCCCGTTAATGTCGGTGATCTTCTGCGCAACATTCAACCATGCCGAGGTGCCCCACAAGCGCCAGTCGACGGCAGGCTGGATCCAGTCGAGTTTCTTGGACATCCCAGACCCCAACCTGTTTCCTCGTTCGTAACCTCTTACCCACACACAGGCTTTCTTTGTATCCACCTCGCACTTGCCGTTGACCGATCCGCCGCACGGCCCGTTGCGCATCTGCTTCGGACATCGCATGGGACAGACCAGGCCGGTAGACCGTACGATGCACTGTCCGCACATCGAGCAGTCGAACAGCCCAACCTTAATCAGTCGCTCCAGAGACGTGAAACATCGAACGAGGAAATTCTTCCGTTTTGAATGATCAAACACTGCCAAACTCCTTTAGACGCGAAGCCATGGCCTACTCAAGTCCTCGCTTCAGCACCCTCCGCGGGCAACTCCATCTTGTTGATCCAGGCGATCATATCCTCGACTCGATCGCGAACTGTGTCCCATTCTTCGCTGACAACCGCAGACGTGAGGTCATCGATTCGGTCGAGGCACCCCCCGTAATCGGTGTAGGCGAGGCAGAACAGGCATTTGAGTTTGGCCCGGGGGCCGCCCGCGTCTTGCGCCGCCGCTTGCCGGTCGTCGGCCTTGTGACAAAGCGCGCACGGTTCCGTCACCTCACGGAGCAACTGAGCAGAATTCGCCCGTCCAACCTGATCGGAGATTCGTTCCCATTTGACCAGGCATTGAGCTTTTGCTTCATTCCAGTCCATTCGAGCTCCCAGAGTTAGCATTCACCCACCCCTGCGGCAGGAGGCTGCGGCAATACCGTGGGTTTACGCACGCCTACGCGGTTCCGGTCTGCTGGTCCTGTCGGTCTGTGGCTCCGTAGGGAGGAGACAGAGCCGCGCTCCCCGAAGAAGAGGGAATCAGGCTTTGGATCGTGTTGAGAAGCTTGTCCGGGTCCAGCGGCTTGGGCATGAAGTAGTCGACCCATTGCTTTCCGCCGCCCCGTGCCCGATATTGCTGAGCATAGGCGGAAACAACAATGACCTTGGTGTCCGGGTATCGATCCTTCACTGCCGCCGCAAGCTCCACCCCATTGAGCCCGGGCATCCGCCAATCCGTGATGAGCACGCCGCAAACCCGATCTTCCATCAAGGCGAGAGCGGACTCGCCACTCGTCGCCCAATCCACGTTGTAGCCCTTCCTCTTCAATAGCGCGGCGAGAGCCAGGATAGAATCCAAAGAATCATCAACCAGTATAATCCTCGGACGCTCCGCCATCTTCCGACCTCCCAAGTCTTCGGTGAAAGACGATGCATGGATTCTGCCAGCCCTCTTCATCCCTTTCGCTGGAACATGGCATGTCACGGTCGGGAACAGATGTGGGGGAAAATGACAAAACCAATTGCTCCCAGGGGTATTCACGGGTTCTGCGTGTGGAGCAGGTCTGTGGCTGAACCTGCGGCCAGAAACTCGCGTTTGACGATTGACGGCGACCGAATCGAGAGATAGGATTGCCAGGGGGTTGCTATGATGAATCATATCGAAGGTCCAACAAGGGTTGCGAGGCTCTCCGCAGTCCTCTGTTTCCTCATGATCGCTTGCTCCACGGCGATCGCAGCGATGGCCGAGCCGCAGGGCGCCTTGACCGTTCCCGCCGAGAAAACCAACCATCAGGTGGGCCGAATCATCGATGACCCAGGCACGGAGTCAGGCAAAACGCTGGTCGCGACGCCGGGAACCGACAAGGCTGGCTATCTGATCGACCAGCCCTACCTCCTCGTGCCGCCCGGTCGTTACCGGGTTGCCTTTCGCCTGAAGATCGACGCGCGGGCCAAGCACTCTCGTGTTGTCGTGCTCCGCGTCGGGGCGGTAGGTGATCCACATTACAGGTTCATAGATCGAGTCCTCACAACCGCCGACTTCCGCCGTTCCGGGGAATATCAGGATTTCGAGCTGGAGATAGCGCGACCGGCGACAGAAGGCAAAGAGCAAGCGCAGCTTTACGCGTTGGTTAGCTGGGAGGGGAAGGAGACGGTGAGGGTGGCCTCGATTACCGTGACTCCGCTCAGCCAGCCACCTGTCCTCGTGTGGAAAGTCTGGCCTGCGAAAATCCTCGTTCGCCCCAATCAGGAACAGACCTTCACGGTGGATCTGGCCGAGGGGAAAGGGCAACCTCAGCAGGGCTGCCGGATTCGGATCGAGTGTGTCCGTGACCTCGACACGGTTGTTGCTGTGGCAGAGCAGTCGGTCTCTCTATCGCCATGGGAGAAAAAGGCGATCACGTTGAAGTGGAACGTGGGCAAGCCACAATACGGCTATGAGGCACGCGCAACGGCCCTTGATGCCGCGGGAAAACCGGTGGACTCGACCAGCGAATGGTTTGGGGTCAGCGACAACTCTTTCCGTCTGCGCATCGCAAGCAATGTCCCGTTCAGTTTTCTCGATCCCAACGCCAACGACTGGACGATCAGCGAGGCGCGGAAGAACTACGCTACCGTGTCCGAGCTGTATGCCTGGAGTCCAGGCATGTTCTGCAACCTCTACCCACGTAAGGAGTATTGGGCGAGCGGCCAGGTCAGCGAGTGGCGCTACAACCGCACCATCATGAAGAGCCTCATCTCCGACCTGCACAAGAACGGAGTCTCGGTCATCAGCTACGACGCTTGCTGGTTCAACGGCGCGCCGGGCATGGAGACGGCCCGGCAACATCCCGAGTGGCTGCAATACAACAGTCAGGGACGCCCCATGGGTGGACTGGATACCAGCGTGTGGGACATTCCCGGCGAGGGCGACGAACAGGTTCCCCTGGTGCCATATTCCAGCGAAAGCCGCAACATCGTTTCCGCCTGGCCTGTGGATGACAAGCTGATGGCTACTGCCGCGGACGAGATACTCCTGATTGGTAAGGAGCTTGGCTTCGATGGTGTGCGCTGGGACGGGCATCCCATCATCTGGGCCAGTCCGGACGAGAAGGCGATCCCCGGCACGAATCTCGGAACCGGTATTTGGCGGTGCGATGGCAAACCGCTCAGAGACCTCGTGAAGGATTATGACGCCCAGTCACTCCACAACATGCGGCTCATCAAACAGCGCGTCGCCAAACAACTCCCCACCTTCGAGTGGGGATACAACTGGGGCTACGATGTCACGGTCAACGGGCTTCCCAAGACCTGGAAGGAGTGCGTCAGCAACGGCGGCGTGTGGGTGGAAGGCGGTTTCCGCACGGGCGACCTCGCCGCGGCCGATCAGAAGAACACCTGGGAGAAGTTCATCGAGTCCTGCTTCCAGTCGTGCCAACTCGTTATTCGTGAGGGCGGCTACCCGATTCACGGCGCCTTCACCTACACCGTTCCCTCGACTCTCCGCTACACTTATATTTTCAGCGTCGCCAACGGCGGGCATCCGTGCATCAGCGATGGCGACAACGTGCTGCGGGACTACTATCGTTTCGTGCTGCGCTACTCGCAGTACCTCTACGACCCCGCCATCGAACCGTGGTGGGGCAAGCCGAAGATAAAGGTAGCGGGGTGGTGTACCTACAGAGATGGGATGGAGCCGAAGATTCCTCCGGTTTCGCAAGAAGCGGCGGTTGCCGGCTCACGACCAATTGTCTGGGAAAAGCTGCTGTTCCACCGCAAGACTTCAGCGACCACGATGGACACCATCCTTCACCTGGTCAAAGCGCCGGCCAAGCCGTACATGGACTTCACCGACCTCGACGATCCTCCTATCCAGGAGAAAGTGAAAGTGTCGGTGCGAAGGCCGGCAGGGATGAAGCTGGACAAAGCCTGGTGTTTGTCTCCCGACCAGCCGAACATGGGGGAGCCACTGACGCCCTTGGTCTCCCAGCCCGGCTGGATGGACGTGACCGTACCGCGGCTTGCTTACTGGGACGTGGTTGTGTTCCAGTGGAGGAAGGCTTAGGAGGACTATGACATGGAGCGCAACACATCCATTGGCGCCCCGTCACTATTTTCCAGGACAAGTGATGACAACCAAACCTAAGGCTTCGTTGACCTCCAGGCTGGGGATATCCACAAGAAGAGCAAGCGCGCGGATTGCCTTGCTGCTATCCCTCTTTCACGGCCCGGGGCTTGCGGAGGTGACAGTCAAACAGGTCAAAGAAGCCGGCAAGTCCGAAATCGACATGGAAAACCCCTTCGTCCGTCTCTCCGTTGACTTGCTTCACGGGGCGCGGGTGACGGGTTTCGTGCATAAAGCAACGGGACACCAATGGATTGATTCGGGGCAAGGATTGTTTGCCGACCACGTGTGGCAGCAGTCGTGGCCGGGTGAGCTGTATTCCGTACCCTACGAGGCCAGGGTCGAGAAGACGGGGCCGGAGGAAGGTATCGTAACCGTCTGGCGTGTGATCGAAGGAGCGGGGCAGACGGATATCGCGGGAGTACGCGTCGAGAGGACGTTGAGGCTGAGCGACGACTCGCCGGCAGTTGAGGTGACGATCAAACTCACGAACACAACGGACGGTCCTCGCTCCGTCGGCTACTGGTCGCAGCATATTCTGAACCTTGGCGGCCCGTCGGACAACTTCTATCTACGACCTTCCGCCCGCGGGCTGAGCGTCGGAGAGAAGGTCTACAGAGACGGTGGCCGGCAGCAGTCATGGCTGGGCGAGGAATGGGTGAAGGACCCAGTGGCGGGATGGAGCGCGGCGGTAAACCCCATGACAGGGGAAGCCGCTGTTTTCGTGATGGACTACAACGACCTGCGTTGGCTGTACAACTGCATCAGTTCCTGGACAGTCGAGTGGTACTACGACTTGCTGCGCATGACGCCGGGGCGTGAGTGGACCACGAACCTCATGCTGCTTCCGCTGAAGGGATACAAGGGCGTCACCTACGCTTCCAAGGAGTTGATTGCCGACCTCAGCTTCCAGCGGAAAGGCGCTGGGTTCACCATGCTCTACAACCTGGGCGCGGGCGTACGGCCCGTTGCCAACGTCCAACTGGAAACCGAGTTGGTGTCACTTCCCGGTCGGCCCACGCTGGCCAGGGAATCGAAGAGAGTTGGCGCTCTCACCTTCAGCCCACAGCAGATTGCCTCGGGACTCGACCTGGCCAGGGCGCGAGGCGATTTCCTGGTTCGCGTTCACGTCAGCGGCGATGGTTTGGACCACACCTTCGAGCGGAGCTTCAGTCGGAAGGCTCTGTCCGATCATCTGATTGCCGAGTATCCGTCTGCCAGGTATCTCATCCCTCGGCCTGTGAAGAAGAAGTCCCTTCCTCGACCGTCGGTCCTGAAGTTGTCGCCGCACAACGGTTTCACGGTCCTGGAATTGCGCGGGATGTTCTACCCGCATTGGAGAATCGCGCAGGCGCTGGGAAGGGGGGGGCCGCATCGCGTGCAGCCGGCGCACTTCGTGACCAACGTCTACGGCGACCGGCTCGACTATTTCCCGGCAGGATATGACGAAATGCTCGGCTACGACGTGGTCGTGTTGGAGGACATACCAGTGGAGGCGATTGGCGAAGAAGGTCTCGCCTTGCTGAAGGACTACGTGGAAGCTGGCGGTGGTTTGCTGGTCTGTGGCGGCTGGCATTCGTTCGCGGGAGGTGGATACGTCGGCAGCGGCCTGGAGGACGTGCTGCCTGTCACGATCGGACCATCCCCGGACCTTCATTGGCACGCTCAAGGTCTTTCTCTGAAGGCGGACCAACGCTTCCTGCCGGTAACTTTGTCCTCTTTCGCCTACTGGTGCCAGGAGATAAAGGGGCGGAAGGCTGACTCGACGGTGATTGTGACAGCCGGCGACAAACCGTTCCTCGTTACCTCCACATACCGCAAGGGGCGCGTCGCCTGCCTCCTGGGAGCGCCGTGCGGATCGCCCCAACCCGGACAGACGGGTTTCTGGGAGGACGATCACTGGACCGAGCTTCTGGGACAGACCTTGCGTTAGCTGAAAGGCGAGTGACGTAGCACACTACGCCGCGGCCCAAACAAACTGGAGCAAGTCGTGTGGCAGGGATTATTTTTTCCGAAGAGACGATAGGACTTCGGTGAACTCCGCAGGGCTGGACCGCTTTTCGCGTCGCGAACTTGTGTGAGGAGGGGTTACCTATGTATACAGACCGCATTAGGCATGGGAGTCTGCGAGTCTTCGTGGTGCTCATCATCGTTGCGGCAACGTTGAGCTTGGCGAGGAAGACCTTCAGACATATTGCGGTGCGAGCGTCGTCGAATGCAGGGACCTCTCGCATTCACCTTGCTGCTCAGGTCGGCCACGGGGGTGTTGTGGAAATCGTTCCGGTTCCATCTAGTAATGACGTGGGACTTGCAGAGGATCTTGGCCACAGAGACGTGGTGGCGCTTCTGGAATCGTTGACCTTCGAGGACTTTGAGCATCGCGAGGCGGTTGTGCGGCGATTGGGCGCACAGGGCTTGAACACGGCCGTTTCTCTCATTAAGATAGCGCGGGACAAGACATCTCCCCTAAACCTGCGAGCGCGTTACATGCTTCGGCGTACCTTCTGGAACCTCTCGCCGGAAGTACTGAGGAATACGGACTCCCCCAGTCCTTCGACACGAGCTGCGGCGGAGAAGACCATCGCAGCGATGGTTGACCTGCAACCGATTGATCCGCATGATGTGCAGGTTCGATATGCCGGACCGAAAGTTGCGTTCCTGTACGAGCAGTTAGGACGGTTCGACCGCGCGCTTGATGCCTATCAGCATTGGACCTCACGACAAGATTTCTTCTGTGGCAACGCTGCTGCACAGTCTCAGACCGACAGATCCCTCGGTTTGCTGCGCTGTTATGTTCGACAGGAGCGGCAGGACCAAGTGGAGTCGCTCTGTTGGTCGGAGATCAAGAAGGAATCGCTTAGTCCTGCTATCGACTTCGCGATTACTCTTGTGGATCTGTACGAAGCCCGCGACCAGTTGGGGAAGCTGCGTCTAAAGCTTAGATGGGGTGGAACGGGGAGCACGGTTCTCGGGAAGATTGCTCTGGACTACCTGGAAGTACTGAGGGACAGTAAACGAGCCCGATTCGATCGGTGGGTCACACGATTGGATTGGTCCATCGGCCCTGCGTACTTCCGGCTTGAGGAACGCACCCGAGAAGACTGGAAAGCGTTCGTCACTGCGCGGGCGTTTGGCAGAATGGGAGAGAAAGCAGTGCCAGCCCTCGCGCAGCATCTGCGGAACCTCGGTCGTTGCGACGGCTGGACGGTGTATGCTCTACAGCTCACTCGTAGCGAGAAGGCGGTCGAGCCTGTTTTCGAGTCCGCCATAAGATCACACGACCTCACGGCGCCCATCGTGCTAGACACCCTCAGACCTTTCCGTCGGAAGGCAACACAACTGCTGCTCCCTGTCCTTGACAACGCTGATTGCATCGTCCGCGAGCCTGCTACGATGGCACTCGCACAACTCGGGACAGAAGAGGCCATAGAACCGCTAATCGAGCACATTGGGGTATGCTGGTCCGCCTTCGGGGCCCTATGGCGTCTGACGGGAGAGAACCTCGGCGCGGGGACGCGAATCCTATCAGCGGATCAGTGGAAAGTAGAGTGGCGTGCTTGGTGGGAGATGCACAAGAGTGGATTCAAGGTGAAGCCAGAGAAGTGGTGGGAACGTCCTGACGCCGCGCCGTTGCTGGTGAGAGTCGTTACGATGAGCCATGACCCAGTCAGCGGCTACAATGAATCTGACATTATGCTATCGACCATGCTGGCCGGCCTCATAAAGCTGGAGCATCCTGCGCTCAAGGCCATGCTGAGTCACCCTAACCGCCTGTTCCGGTTGCAGGCGGCGCATGCATGGCTGCGTTCCGACCCGCGCGCCTGTATGACCGTCCTCCTCGAAGACGCACAATATCTAAACGTAGCGGTTGATCTGTATCAGATCACGGGACAGAGTTTGGAGGGGGATATGAAAGCATGGAGGACTTGGTGGGAGACTAACAAGGGGAAGGCCAATCTGAGGATCCAAGACCGATGGTGGTAGCGATGACACGAGGAGACCCACATGAATCCTATGATGCACGGTCTCTACTGGCCGAAATGAGGAGTGGGATCTCGGCTGTGGCCACACATCCGGACGGGTGCCGTTGACAGCCGGCGACAAACCGTTCCTCGTTACCTCCACATACCGCAAGGGTCGCGTCGCCTGCTTCCTTGGAGCGCCGTGCGGCTCGCCCCAACCCGGACAGAGGGGTTTCTGGGAGGGCGACCACTGGACCGAGCTTGTGGCTGAGTTGATGAAGTGGTTGTCCTCGGGATCACGTCGATAGGGGAGTTGAAGAAGGATGATGAAAGTCAAACTGTTGATCGTGTTTGTGGCTCTGGTGTTCCCGCTCCTCGGTTGTTCGGGGGCTGATAGCAAGCCGGAAACCAAGGGATCCGTTGAAGCTCGAACTCGGTGGTGGCGGGAGGCGAAATTCGGGATGTTCATCCACTGGGGTGTGTATGCTGTGCCGGCGGATTCCACCAAAGGCATCGCCGAGTGGTACATGTACAACCATCAGGTACAGGTGAAAGACTACGAAAAGTTCGCGGC
>JACQGJ010000239.1 GCA_016199605.1 Armatimonadota bacterium
GACTCGTCGCCGTAGAGTCGCCTCGCTATAGCGCACACCTCGTGTCTCCCCGGTGACTCTTGAAGCAGAACGACGTCCGGTTCCTCGGCGATCACTTCCGCTGCGGCTTCACTGCTGCCTCCGGCACAATTGAGGCTCACAACCCGCAAGGCTTTTCGTTGTCGCTTCGCTGCCTCCCACTCAGGCGATTTGAGGTGCCGGTGATGGATAAGGCTCTTGTGCTCCTCGCTGAAAGCAACGGTGTAGACTAACCACATCAGTGCCATCGCGGCGACGGCCGACTTGGTGTCCCGTCTCCAGCCCAGCGCGGTTAGTAGCAGCCCCGGCAGTGTCCATATCCATGCAGGCCAGAGGGTGATGGACGCGCAGGAGTCGAGGCGGAAGAGGTAACAGACCAACAAACCGCCCCATAGAACGAAGGAAACTGTGAGAAAGAAAGTCCCCATCACTGTCGCCTTCTGGTGTGAAGCAAATGGGAGTCCATGCTGGGGAAGACTTCGCCGAACACCTCCGAATTCCTCTCTGAGCGCTCTGTGTTTTCGCCATGTCCACCTACTCAACCACAGTCCAGAGGTTGCGTCTTCAACACAGGCGGGTCGGGAAGTCGCAGATCTGTGCAAAGTTGTTTTTCAGTCGAATCGCCAATCTGCCTGCCGGAGACTAACATCAACCATTCGAGTAAACTCGCCTCTCATGCTTGCACGTCTTCATATCGGGCACGCGTTCCCAGTACCGACGAAGGGAGGGGTCTTCCCAGTCGGGGTCAAGGTCATCCCAAGTGAACGGCGAGCCGCACCAATGGAAGTGAGGCAGCAGGTTGGACTCGGCGACAGAGTGGCTGACCCCTACGTACCGGAAATCCATTGAAAGCCGAAGACGGTCTGGGGTGAGATTGGGGCGTGCGGCATGGACGGTAAGAGAGGGGAAGCAGAGGACATCGCCCGCCCGGTAGTCCGTCCCCGTCCATCGCCACGAGGGATCGAGGTCCACTGCATTCCCTCCCGGTCCGGGCGCGGGATGAGGCACCAGGAATCCGGATTTGTGGCTTCCAGGAAGAAGCATCAACCCTCCCACCTCTTCAGGCACGTCGCCCAGCGGGACCCAGCAAGAGATTGTGTCGGTGGATCCCTGAATGTAGAGCCAATCCTGGTGTGGTTGTGTCGCACGTTCGTTGTCTCGCGGGAAGGCGCTGCGGGCAATCGTGTTGGGCAGAGCGAAGACCTCTTCGTCGAAGTAGTCGCGCATCACCTGCTGCATGTTGGGGTGGAGTTTCATTCGGTGAAACGCTTCCAGTTGCTGCACTTTGGCGTAGACCGGCAGGTGCGCGGGTTCTCCCTCGGCGATTGGATCATGATCGGTGATTCCCTCCATGACATCGGTTCCCGGTTTGATCCATCCCGCTTCCTGACACAACGCGAGGATCCGGCCCCTCAGGTCCAACACTTCGTCCCGGGGCAGCAACCCCCGAAAGAAAAGATATCCATCCTTCCTCATGCGAAGCCGCAAGGACTCCGGGGCGGAAAGGATATCATTCGATTCCACAAACTTCTCAAGCTCCATGACTACTCTCCTCAGATGAAGTTACGCTCTGTGGACTGCCGGAGTCTAACATCCGGCAACAACGACCGTCAATGGCGCAAAGGGGGTACGGCGAGTCGGCGCGACCGCCGACCTCCAAAGGGTCACCTGGAGAAGGACACGGCCGCGATGAGACTCCTTGACCTTCCCCCCCTGATTCGTTATAATCCGCTGCAACTTCCGACAGCAGGTTCTGGTTCTGGAAGCGAGTGAATTCGTATAGACGCAATCCAAACCCACAGGAGGTATACACCGTGGCGGAATCAAACAGCATCTCTACGGGAGATCAGCAAGGCATCACGGAGGCTAAAAACAAGTTCCTTTTCGTGGCGTGCTTTGTTGCCTTGATCGCAACTTCATCAGCGTTTGTGACACGGTTCGCCGTGCTTCCGGAGTGGGGGCGGCAGTTCGATCTGACAGCCACTCAGATGGGAGAGATCGGCGGCGCCGGAGTATGGCCTTTCGCCATCAGCATTATTCTCTTCAGCCTCGTGGTGGATCGGATCGGATACGGGACTGCGATGGCTTTTGCCTTCCTCTGTCACATCACCTATGGCCTCCTCGCCGTGTTGGCCCCCGCCGCTGGCCCTGAGAAAGCTTACTCGATCCTTTACCTCGCCAGTTTCATCCTTGCCCTGGGCAATGGCACAGTGGAGGCCGTCATCAACCCCGTGGTGGCCACAATGTTCTCCAGAGAGAAAACAAAATGGCTGAACATTCTCCACGCTGGTTGGCCGGCGGGACTGGTCGGCGCAGGATTCGTGACGATGGCGATGGGCGGCGCTGACTGGCGCTTGAAGGTCGGTGTCATCTTCCTGCCGGCCCTCATCTACGGGATCATGATGCTGAGACAGAAATGGCCGGTTCAGGAACGCGTTGCCGCGGGCGTCTCCTATATGGGGATGCTTCAGGAGTTCGGGATTTTGGCCGCGATACTCGTGGTGCCGATCATCATGCGACAGATCGCGACGGTTTTCCATCTGTCCGTCCCCGCTGAGGTCGTCATTGACCTCGTGCTGCTGGTCGCCTTCGGCGCGGTCGTGCGGTCCGCTGGAAGCGTGATGCTGTTTGCGCTGATGCTCGTCATGATGCCCTTGGCGACGACGGAGATTGGCACCGATGGGTGGATCACGACACTGATGGAGAAAGCGATGGAACAGATCCATCTGCCAGCAGTCACCGTCCTCGTGTATACCTCCCTTATCATGATGGTGCTTCGTTTCTGCGCCGGTCCCATCATCCACAGGCTCAAGCCGTTGGGGCTGCTGGCGGCAAGCGCAGCTATAGCGGCGGTCGGGTTGTTCTTGCTGTCCAAGTCGGTGGGAATCTCCATCCTTGTTGTGGCCACGCTTTACGGACTGGGCAAGACTTTTTTCTGGCCGACGATGCTGGGGGTCGTCTCGGAGCAGTGCCCGCGGGGCGGAGCTTTGACTCTCAACGCGGTGGGCGGCGTAGGGATGCTGGCGGTCGGCGTTCTGGGGATGCCTTTCATCGGCTGGCTTCAAGACAGCGCTTCCACCAGGCAGCTTCAACAGGAGCAACCCACGATCTCGGCCCAGGTCCAGGTCGACAAGACGGGCATCGTGGGACGGTACTCCGCCGTGGACCCGGAGAAAGCCAAAGCTCTGTCGCCAGTCGACCAGGACATCGTGAACGCGATCACGGAGAAGGCGAAGCACGGGGCCTTGGCCTACATGGCCGTCTTTCCCTGCATCATGCTGGTGACTTACCTGCTGCTCATTGCCTACTTCACGTCGAAAGGCGGATACAAGCCGGTGGATCTGCTCGAACAGGTGGGACAGCCAGGTGGCGAGACCCCTGCCGGCGAGTAACCTGTCGCCAACCCCAGCAGCTACCGACCCACCACTTGAAGACCCTCGGTCTTATGGCACGAGGGTTTCTCCTCTTCGCACGTGATCGCACTCTAGATTCTTCCGATGGGAGGGAGCGCCGGTTTCCCGTCGAAAAAACATAGTGTGGCCTGTGTCGATTGGGCAGCCGTCATGTATAATGGCCCGCTGAGTGTTTGACTTCGTTGACGAAGAAAGGTGTGCGGTAATGGCAATTCGTGTTCGCAGATATACGGTCGCGGTTTTTCTTACTTCAGTTTTGGCGGTGGGCATCTTCTTCACGATGGGGGTCAGCCCTGGCGAGGAGAAGAAAGGCGCGAAATCCGGGGAGGCGAGCGAACACGCCGCCGCTCCCACAAAGCTGGCGCCGGTAAAGAGAAGCAAGGAGAAATATCGCTCTCCCATCGCCGTTGCCGTTTCGCCCGACGGTAAGACCTTGTATGTGACCGACCGCACCTTCGGTTGCCTTGTCGTTCTCGACGCGGTCTCCAACAAGAAGAAAGGGGAGGTGTCTCTCAAGGGTGAACCCACCGGAATTGCCCTCTCCCCCGACGGCAAGACGCTGTATGCTTCCGAGTATGACGCCGGGACCGTTGCCGTCGTCCAAACAGCCACAGGGAAAGCGGCGGGCAGGATCAAAGTTGGCCTGCGACCGATGGGACTGGCACTCGCTCCAAAAACCAAGCGGCTCTACGTCTGCAACCACGAATTGAATCTCGTGTCCGTCGTGGACCTCGGGAAGGCGAAGGAGATCGCGAAGATCAAAGTGGTGCGCGAGCCGATGTATGCGGCTGTGACGCCGGACGAGAAGAAGCTGATTGTCACCAACCTTCTGCCTCAGGGGAAAGGCACCGATCCGACCCTCGCCGCCGAAGTGAGCATCGTGGACACCGCCACGATGAAAGTTGCCAAGAACATCAAGCTGCCTGCCGGCTGCACCAACGTCAATGGCGTATGCGTCAACCCCAACGGTCAGTGGGCCTACATTGCGCACAGCCTGGGACGCTTCAACGTTCCGCCGACGCAGTTGGAGCGTGGCTGGGTCAATACCAACGCCCTCACGATGATTGACCTCAGGAAGAACGAACACTACGCCACAATGCTGCTCGATTTCCTGTCCGAGGGCGCCGCAGACCCCTACGACGTCGTCTGCTCGAAGGACGGCAAACGACTCTATGTCAGCCACCGCGGGATTCATCAAGTGTCGTTCATCGAGCTGGCGAAGCTGCACGACATGCTGGAAGGCAAAGTCCCAGATGAGTTGAAGTCGCAGTTCGACGTGTCCACACAAAACCCGTGGCAGGACATCAGCAAGAGTCCTTCGCATGAGACCCGTGATCCTCTGACCGATGACTTGACCGCTCTCTACATCGCCGAGGTCATCAAGCGTGTGCCTGCCGGAGGCCAGGGGCCGCATGGCCTGGCGTTATCACCCAACGGAAAGAAACTTTACGTCGCCAACTACTATTCGGGCACGGTGACTGCACTGGACACAGAAGAAGGCAAGGACGTGGCGAGCATTCCTGTGGGCAAACAGCCACCCGCCGATTTGGTTCGCAAAGGCGAGATGGTTTTCCATGACGCGATAGGCACCTTCCAGCACTGGCACGGGTGCGGAACCTGCCACCCGAACAATGGCCGCGTGGACGGTTTGAACTGGGACCTTCTGAACGACGGCATGGGGAATCCGAAGAGCAACAAGTCGCTGCTGCTCTCCTGGAAGACCCCGCCGATGATGTCCCGCGCTGTGCGTGAGTCCTTCGAGGTTTGCGTACGCGCGGGCTTCCGGTTCATCGAGTTCTCCGTGCCGCCAGAGGAAAACGTTCAGGCTACGATGGCTTACCTCCGGGACCTGAAACCCGAGTCGAGTCCGTATCTGGATCCCAATCGAAAGCTGACTC
>JACQGJ010000240.1 GCA_016199605.1 Armatimonadota bacterium
ATTCTGCCAGCGATACACAGTCGAGTGATGGAGAAGCATCCCCGGCATGGCCATTCATCGAAGTCTATCTGTAACCGTTCAGTCTGGTCGTTTTGATAGCACGGTCGGTTTAACGCCGTGAGGAGGAAGGGGAGCAGAGGGAGGTCTTTTTGTGCCTCCTCCTCACGGCGGTAAACCGACTGTGCTATCCAAACCTATACGCATTCAGGTTGATAAGAATACCATCTGAACGGTTACCTCTATCTTTCACCAACTGTCGCACCAGCGATGACCTCGCGGAAATCGTCGAAAGCCATGCGCACCGATCGAACCCAATAACTGTCCGAGGTGCTCAACTCATAGGGGCACAAGTCCTCCGGATCGCCTTTCTTCCAGGGAGTAGCCGGCCATACGGTATGTCCACGCTTGTCGCACACCAGGATGCGTGCCGGGTTGAGTCGCAGACGTATCGGACGCGTATCGAGCCACTGGGCAGAGAGGCGTGCCTGGAAGATCGCCGCGCCACTGTAATCATGGCACTCGAACAACCATGCCTCGACGTCGCTGCCACGGATCGGAATCGTCTCCCAGCGTCGGGCGCCATAGAGAAAGCGCGAGTCGTAGGCCGTCATCTCGAAGCGCATCCGAGGAGGCATCTTCAGCCCCAGCATTTCCGCGAAGCCCCCCGCATATCCCGGAGCGCAACCTTCGAAGGAGCAACCCCAGATTTCCGAAGTCACCGTAGCAGGATCCATGGTCAGACCGAATCCATCTATGTGGTTGTGGATACATTGTGTCAGCCGACGATAGTACTCGCGCAGTTGCCCCTCGCCCGGGTAGTCTGCATGGACATAGCAGGCGTTCGCCTCCCCGAGCTTTTCCCGGAGGTTCTCATACAGAGGCTTCGAGCCGTAGAGCTGCAACAGGAGCGTGCCGTGGTTCGCAGGCGCCACTTCTGAGAGCCATCTCTGTTTAACCTCCAGTTCTCGTTCCACGTAGAGGTCGCAATTCTGGCTCCGGATGAATTCCGGGTCTTTCTCTTTCAGCGCTTCCCAGATACCAGAATGGATGAGAAAAATCAAGTGGCTAATTTCCATGGTTCGATCCGCTCATCAGTTTGGAGTAATGGAGTAGTGGAGTAGTGGAGTGATGGAATGTTGGGGCGCTGCAATTGTGCAGCTTCATCTGCAATTCTCCACTACTCCACTACTCCAACACTCCATTTCTCCACCGTTTAATCGTCGAGATACGGTTGGACCTCGATGAAGTTGCTCATCAGCTCCTGTCCGATCGGCCCGCCGGGGTCCTTCTCGCTGGCCCAGTCGGAAATGGTCACTTGTCCCTCGCGACTCTTTGCCCGAAACACCAACACGCGGTAGGTGATCCACAGAGGGTTCTCTTGGCCCGTGAAGCTCCCAAAAGAATGCCCCGCCGCGCTGCTTGGATAGGCCTCGGTGAGACACTTGTCCGGAACGAGTTCAACGCCTTCGAGGTTCAAAGAGACAACATGATCCTGCTTAACAGACTTCCCCTGGACAAACTCCTTGTGGTCAGCGGTGAGTATCTTGAGCGAATAGAGCCTGCCCGGCTGAAGCGCGTTGATGGCCTGGGAGATGCGGTTGGGCCTTGCGGCGCTTCTCCGGGTCCACAAGACGGAAGCCACCTCGGGCTCGGCCCGGCCCTGCAGAGTGGAGAGGCCGCGCAGCTTCTTCACTTCCATACTCCCTTCCTCGGCGGGAGAGAGCGTCCAGCCACTGGTCCCGTCAGCAAAGTCAGGGCTCTTGATGTGAGGCAACACGTAGGGATCGCGGGCGAGCATCTCCGTGTGTCCCTCGATGCAATAGTGGCGATACAGCCTCGCCGTCCACCGCTGCGTTTCATCATCCACCGCAAAGGAATGATACGCCATGAGGCCATACAGCCCTGAAAAGACGGGGGAATTCGCGATGAGATTGAACTGCATGTCCATCCAGACTTTCCAGTCAACGGCAGGATTCACGTTGAGGCTTTCAGGAGGGGAGTTGAAGTAGCCGAGGTTCAGTATCATCTCTTTCTGACAATCGGGAAAAAGCTCCTGGTAGCGCAGCATGTTCTGCGTCAGCCTGGCATTGAGGGTTTCACGGGCCGCCTCCGTGGTCGGCTGTTCCGCGAGATACAACTCCTCCACGAGTTTGCCGTCAGCATCCAGGATCGCTCGGACAAACTCCCTGTTGAAGCCTGCCGCGTACAGGTTCACACAGTACGCGTAGATCGACTTGCCCCGGAACCGGGGGTTTTGCGAGATTTCCTTCATCCCGCGCGTCTGACCTGGCCTGAGTCCCGCGTAGTTCGCGTCCACCTCGTCCACGATGATGCCCTGGAACCTGGGATCGAGCATTCCTTTGCGTTCGGACCAGTACCTGGTGTAGGCGTCATCTGTGACCGCCGTGCCCCAGTCCGATTTCCACTCGTAGAGGGGACGACCGTTCACGGCAGGCATCCAGAGAAGGTTGCTGTAGTCAATGAGCCTCTTGCCTTGCTTCAACCATTCTTTGATATGCGGCTTGTTCTCGGCCGTTTCATCTCGCACTACCAGCACGTTGAGGCTGTCCAGCACCTTTGTGCGTTTCAGGTATTCCATCGTATAACGGCCATAGCTCTTCAGATAGGGGGAGTTCGCATATCCGATTTCGGCATACAGAATCTCGGGTATCGCGCGGACAACCAGGCTGTTCAACGAGGCGTTGCCTTCGCAGAAAACGTCCAGCGTATGCTCCCCTGCGGTAAAATGACGCATCGCCTCCTGAGTCTGCGGTTGCCCGGTCCTGTGAATGATGACGGCCTTGTTCCCGGCGTCCGAAGCCAAAGAGATAGATACCTCGCCGCCACCCGCAACCGTTGCGGAGGAAGCGATATAGATCCACCCGTTCCGCGGATTGGTCACCCTGAAGCGTTGGTGCCGCTGTCGGGCCGGTTTCTTCACGTTGAGCAACTCGGTGACGAAGTTATTGAGTACCTTGATCCCCCGCTCCGGTTGCAGCCACGGAGGTTTCTTCGGCAGTTGAATCTTGACGGTAGAGGGAAGCCCGACTCGGCCGCCGCGCGGATTCCTTGCAGCGGCACGGATTTCGAAACGGCCCGGAGAATACGCTTTCAGGTCAACACGCCAGTCCACCTTCCCGGACTCCGGCAGCCTCGTTGTCCGATTGCGGGACAGTGTTCGCTTCTTCACCGGATCCCACAACTCCAGGTACAGGCTCGTCCCCGCAGGGATCGGCTTCAGGCCGGTGAAATCAGCCTCCACCACTAATGCGGACGGAATGGGATACACGTGCGGGATCAGCCTGACCCGGTCTATCCAGTCCGTCACCGCCTTCTCCTTGTAGTGATTTGCTTCCTTCTTGTAGTGATCCAGGATTTCATTCTCGGAGAGTACCCGGTTATAGATTCTCACTTCATCCATCATGCACTTGAAGAGTGGCTCAACCTTCTCTCCGTAGATGACTGGATACCTGAGGAACAGATTCCCGGCGACTTGGTTGATCTCCGGGAGAGCGGAGGCAATGCTGTTCTCCAATCGGCCATCGCGGTAAATCTTCAATCCCTTCTCGTCAAAGGTGGCCACAATGTGATGCCAGGAGCCAGCCTCGGCGAAACAGCGCGTGTAGTTGGAGCCGCCCGGCACGTACCACCAGCACGTGCCGTTGGAGTAGGCAATCAGGAAAGCCTTGCCCAGCGCCGTCCCGACGAGTCCCGCTTCTCCGCTGGTGGGAACCGTTTCCGGGTAAAACCAGAGCTCCACGGTGACGGCGCGGTGCAGGTTCAGGCTGGGTCCGTTTCCGCAGTCCACGTAGGCCTCGCCCGTTGCGAACCTCAGGGCGCAGCCTTTTCCGGCACCTCGATGAACATATTCCGCTCCATGATTCACACCCTTGTTGCCGCTGCCACTCCAGTCCTTCACGATGTCTCCCGTGCCTTCCTCGAAACTGTAGTGAGCGACAACGCCCTTCTGCTCCTCGGCCCAACCCGGCCCAATCACGCCAAGTAACGCAATCAACCAGGCAGTCGCGCGAGATATCCTTTGCATGATTAATCTCTGCCCTCACACGTGAGACCTTGCTTCCGCTCCTGTGTTGCTACAGTGTTCACACCCTCCGGGATCTGCCATCCGCACGAAGCGAGGCGCTGAAGTCCGATGTCGTATTGCCGTTCGATAGCGTCGAAGGTCATGTCACGGTACTCGAACTCAATAGAGACATCGCCCCGGTAATTGGCCGCGACGAGCGCCCTTCCGAACTTTCGGAAATCAACCGTTCCATGTCCAGGTGTAAGCTCCAGTTCCTGCCGGCGGTCGGCAGTGTCCGGGCCTCGCGAATCACGGAGGTGAACGTGCCAGAGCCGATCTCCCAGTCGGCCAAGGAACTCATCGATGTCGTACCCAATGATCCCCCAATGGCTGCTATCGACCAGGGCTCCGACATTGTCGCTCTCCAGGCGATCGAAGACCCAGTAGACTTGCTCCGGACGAGCCATAATCGTGTACAGGTGCGGCACCTCCAGAAGCAATCGGATACCGTAGCCAGCGGCGATGCTGGCCACCCGATCATACGCCTTGACCGCCGCAGCCAACTGAAGTTCCTGATCACAGCGAGTATTCCGTTCACCGAATCCCAACGACATCATCGGGATGCCGACTTCAGGAAGCTGCTCCAGTTTCCTGACCCAATGCGTGACAAATCTATCGGCCTCGTCCGGGTCCCAGGCGTCGTACATGCCGGCACTGTAGTTGAGACATACCGGAGTGAGACCCAGATCATCAAGGATTCTCCGAAGGTCCCCTGGTGTCGGGCTGCCGAAGTTGAAATGGAAACAGTAACTCTCAAAGCTGGCGATCTCCACCCGGTGGAAACCTCGTGCGGCAATCCTCGGCAACGCCTCGTAAAGGGTGTAGTGCGCCCAGCCCAGGGTTGACATAGCCGTTATCCGCGGCTGAGAGGAACATGCCATATACTTCGATTCACTGATTCCACTCATAGCGCCTCCTCCCCAACGCCGTTCCTGCCTCCATAGGAGGGTACTTCAGTTCAGACGACCTGTCTGACGAACAGGAATATGTGTCAACAGTCCACACAGGTCTCTGCTCTCACAACTCCTCCGGTTTTTCCCAATCGCCGCTGAAGCCAGCAATGCCGATGACACGGAACCGGTTGTTCGCCATGTCAAACTCTGCCACTACGCCGTTGGCGAACTCGACGCATTGCCTTTTCTGGTCCGCTGACAGGAAACGGTGAGAGACCATTTCCGACGTGGCAACCGCGCGGTAATAGGTGATCCACCGTTTCAGCCAGCCCAGGCGCCGATCCATCCGCTCACTGTCCCAGTCTCGCACCGGGACGGGGCTATCGGGCAGCCAGTTGTATGCGGGCGCGGAAGCGAAAAGAAGCTCATACAGACGTGGCGTCCGGTCGGCCCACCAATCATAGCCCGGAGCGTAGAGCGCGTACCCTCCCCCAGAGAAACCCGCGATGTGGCAGTCGTGGAACACAAGCTGGAACACGGGAACAGGTTCGCCTACCGGCGCGGAGGCTCCCTGATTCGGTGTGTTGGCCAGACGATCGGACGACCAATCCGTGAAGAAGAAGTAGTCACAATCCGCCATACACCAGAACCGCGCCAACTCTCCGCCGGGCATGATACCACGAAGCCGCGTCTCGGCAAAGCACGCACTCTGAGCCTCGAAGGTCTGTCGGCGGGTCACGGGGTGCGACGGTGAGAAATCCTGCGGCAGGTTGTGATGGGCAGAATAGCCGTCGAAGTACAGCACGTCGTACTTCAGCCCTCTGGCTTCAATATTATCGAGTACCCATCTGGTTCGATCCAGAGCGTCGTGAGTGCTGAGGTCGTGAAGGAGTTGGCCGCTGGGATCGCGCGGGTAACGGTCTTCATCATATCGCTGACCGTCGGGGTCCTGGGTCCGCGGTCCAACAAATCCCTGGATCGTACACCCAAGCTGATGCACCGCAGCGGCAAGGTCGGCCAGCGTTTCCCAGCCGCCAGGCACCGGGGCGTTCTGCAAGTAGGCTTGCCAACCGGCATTCGCCGTGTTGGCCGTACCCCGCTCTGGCGAGTAACCGGCAGACGACCACTTCGGGAAGAAGAAGTTGACCCCCAAGCCCGCTTCACGCATCTTGAGGAGGTCGGAGAGGACAGCAGAGCCATCGCTTGCGTTCCATGCGGGCCATCGGAATAGGATGTTCTCGATGTAACGCAGAATGGCGGGTGTCCGTGCGACCTTTTCCTCCAGGGTCCGAAGCAGGCCATGATCCCGGGCATACGTTCGGTAGAGCTTGGCCATCGCAACATAATCCATACCTTCGGCGAATCGGATGAGGAAGCGGCGCGGGTAGTCTAACTTGCCGAGACTGTCCCGCCAGGTGAAGTTCAGCGCCGAGTGATGGCCCGGCACGTGCTCCGCCTCGACGTCGCAATCCCACCATGTCTCTACGATGACGCATATCGCATCATTGCCACGCACCATCCCGAACATCGGCAGGGACCAGCGCCCTCCAATGAAGCCACCCTTGGGACCCTGGCCCGGAAGGCAGTCGGGACATTCCGCTGGAATCAGGTAGCCCGAGCCGTGAGGGAGAACCACATAGCCGCCATCGGTTACAGGTTTTTCAAACCGGTAGAGATGGTCAACGCTGACGACGGTGTCCGAACCGGCGACCTGCGCGACCTGTACCACCACCTCCTCCGCGTCTGGATCAATCGCGAAAACGAGCTCCAACGCGACATCGGTTCCCGTAAAGCCGCTCAAGCGAAGGGCGTGGCCTTGATGCTTACCCTCGGCATAGTCTGAGGTTGTGACGTTGCTCGCTCGAGACAGCGGCAAATCACGGATATCTCCCTTCGCCGTCCGCACGGCTATGGTGGGGCCGTGCGATTCCGCGCTCTTCCACAGAGCACTGCCGTCACGCGCCAGAATGCTCAAGCCGAGTTGGTTGCTGACCAGGACTTGGATTCCTGTTCCCGATAGTTGTAACACGCACATGTCGATAGTTCTCTCCTCTTGTCAGGTTGTCAGGTGGCTTGCCAACCCGACACCTGACGACCTGACACTTGGCATTTGCGGGAACTCCGAGACGTTCTGAAGTCGGTGGCCTTAATCTGGGAGTTCATCCAGTGGTACGAATTTCCCCTGTCTAATCTCTGCTCGGGCCTTCGCGATCCTGGAAAGAAAGCCTTCATCGTGCTCAAGGCGATATTCAAACCAGTCGTCCTCACTATGGAAGCCGATAACGACGGCAGCAGGTTTCCCGCGTCGTGTGATTAGGACTTCTTCCTTTTCGGCTTCCCGGACGATGGCGCAAATGTCGTTCTTTGCTTCAGTCATAGTGTGTGTTTTCATTCCGGCACTCCGTGCTCCTCAAGCCATTCCTGGCTTTGAGGTTTTAACACAAAATCCAACACCTCGACCTGGTGCAATTCATCGTTCACATCGTAGTAAACTCTCATCTCATCCACGCGCAAGCGGTATTGCGGTTGACGCAGCCATCGCAGCCGCTTGATGCGGCTTTTGCTCTCGCGCTTGGGCTCATGCTCAAGGAAGTGCCGCATAGCTTGCTTCAGAGTCGATCTCCATGGAGCCTCCAGCTTGCGGAAGGTTCGCTCTGCGCTTTGTGCGAGGATAACTTCGTACTTCATTCTGGGGAGAATATAGCCAGGCTTCCCGCCCTTGTCAACCACGGGGAAATTGTGACCAGTCCTGCCTCACCCGGTGTTGGTCAAGGGCCGGGGGTGGAAATGCGACTCGCCTCTGCCCCGACATGTCTCCTCAGATACCTCCATGAAATGGTTCTCACCGTCCCGATAACGGCCATTGACGAAATGCCAGTCACTGCCATCGCTGATAGTTAGAGGGTGGTTCTCAGTTGCTTTCATGGAAAAGGACTCGTTCCCAGCAGTGCCTCCATATCCCGAGTGACGCGGTTGCGCAAAACCTCCGGCTCAGATTGAGCGGCCTTCAGCGCCGCCTCGATGTCGTCCCGACAGTCTGGAATAGTTCGTTTCAAGAGTTCCTTTCCCGTCCACGAATGCAATCCGCTGCCCTCATCTCCGCGCGACTTGGCATAATTCG
>JACQGJ010000003.1 GCA_016199605.1 Armatimonadota bacterium
AGGTGGGGGAGTGCCGCGGCGATCCGTGGAAGATGGCGCCCCTCGACAACGCCCTGCCTCATTGCCGCCTCACGATTCCCGAAGAGGCGGAGGCAGTGATCGATGAGATCAAGGTGTGGGATGAAGCGTACTGAGGGAACGTCACCGTCGCGGGCCGGGAGACCACCTCATGACTCCATGACCCTCAGACTCTCCTCGCCCTCATCAACCGAAGCGACCCACATCCCGATCAGCATGTTGTTTGTCTTTTCGCCAAACTCTCGCTTGAGAGCGAGAAGCTGGCCTTTGTTCTCCACGCCGACAAAAAGTTTCTTGCCGACTTCGAGAATGGGGTGATACAACGGCCACCAACGTTGGTGCCAGGAACCTTCGACTCCCGACCCCGGCGTCCACTGAATCATGTCGAGGTCGGGGATTGAGAGCAGCGCCTCGAGATGCCCAATCGCACCGGGGCCGTCCCAGTGGTACATGGAGTAAGACACGCGCTCGGCCATTTCCTTCAGAACGGGAAACATGAATTCCCGGAACATCTTCGGGGAGATCATCGCCGAGAAATCACACTGGAACTTGGCCATCCGCCCGGGCGCCCAGCACCAGAACACGCTGCCCCCGACCTCGTCCCGGATCATGTCATAGAGGAGGTCGTAGTAGTGAAAATACCGGTCCGTGATCCGTCGCAGGCAGGAGGCAACCCAATCGGGTCGCTCAATCAGATCCGCCAGCAGACGCTCGCTTCCCCGCATCGCTGCGAGCGTATCCAGCCCCTCTATAAGGTCCGGGAACTGGTGCAGGAACTTGCCTTCCCCTAACTCGAGAGTTTGGCGGTAGACTTCGCGGGAGAATTTCCAGTAGAAGTTCTCGGGGTCGAAATCGAAGCAAACGTCCTCCGGATTCTCGACAAAAGATTCACACCAGACGGTGCCAGGCTTCTCTACACCTTTGCATCCTAAATAGAGGGCGAGGCAATTGGGAGCCAGGTCACCGGAGGCGACAACGGGCGCCGCCTCACCCAGATAGTGGTTCCCGAGGCACGCCCGCAAGGCCAGGTTTACCCGGTAAGGTAAGTTCGCGGTGGAGTAATGGGTCACCCAGTTCGCGGGTTCCGGCAGGGCCGCGATGTGCTCAATCGGCTCGGAGCGGGGGGCGAGAACCAGCATGGCAGGCCGACCGATGTCTCCACCGTTCCACCAGGTTGTCAGGCGGTTGCGCGCCTCGGTCCAGTCTTCACGATAGAGGAGTCCATTCATAGCTCGATGTCCTTTTCGGGGATGTCCTGTCGGCGGTTCAGTTCAGTTGTGTGACGCGTGACGGATATGCTCACTCGTCACGCAAGCAAAGCTTGTCAGTCTGAGGCGGAGCCTCGTTGGCGAGTATTCGATCACCCGTCGGGATAGTTTCCTTCACGCCGCCATACGTCCAACATCAGCTCATACCTCTCCAGGGGCATCCCGGTGTAAATGCAGTTGCTGGTGGAAAGAATGTATCCGCCTCCCGGCATCCCATGCCGAAGGGCGTACCGGACGGACTCGATGATTTCCTCCTCCGTACCCGTGTCCATCAGGCCGCAGTTGATGTTACCGATCAGACAAACCTTGTCTCCCACCCTGGCTTTTACTTCGGCAAGATCAACCAACCCCTGGGGGTCGAGGCTGTGGAGAGCGTGGGGCTTCGTGGAGACGAGGGAATCGAGAATCGGCATGATGTTCCCGTCGGTGTGCTTGATGATGTAGAAGCCCATCTCACGGTAGCCTGCGGTCAGGCGCGCCAGGTAGGGGGTCACAAACTCATCGAACATGCGGGGCGAGAGAAACGGGGCGTCGTTAAGGCAGTAATCGCTGCAAAGCGCAAAACCATCCAGCACACCGGCCTTTCGCCAAGACTCTCCGTTCTCCAGCGCGCCGTCCACCATGCGCTCGGCGTTGTCTTTGACAGTCTGGGGATCATCGGCGATCTGGCTTGCGAAGTCCATCATGCCAGTTCCGCTGGGAACTCCATAGGTCGCATCGCCGTGTAACATGAGGAAGTAGTCCATCCCCGAGATCTCCCGGATCAATTCCAGCGTCCGCACTGTCTCCGACGAATCCTTCCACCCGCCGGGGCCGTGGAAGAAGATGGCGGAGTGCTCATATTTGCGCGCCGTGTCGACATACACCTGGGCAATGTCGAGTCGTTGAAGGTGGCGTTCTCTCTCGCTCATCTGATCCCACTGGCCGAAGACGCGGTGGCTGGGATGGACTTTGGCGAACGCCTCCATCGTCAGATAGAAGACCAGTTCGAAATGGGGTACTCGTCCCTGCGGCTGTTTCCGCTCCAGGGCCATGATGAACTTCTCTCTCGGAGTCACAAAAGCTTCCTTTCCGGGTTGATCCACGGGATGAGATCGCGAGGCGCGCACACCCCGCCCCTTCTTCTCTTCGGTAGTGCTCAGCATTAGGCCGACTCGTGATGCAAGGCCCTGCGCCGACCCGTGCGAGGCATTACTTTACAACATCGGGGGGAATCAGGGAAGGGCGGAGTTGTCCCCTTTGCCCCTTGACATTGAAGGCGGGTCTCCCATATACTGCCTGTGTGCTGCTCAGGAATGGAAGAGCGGCACATCGTGTTTATTGGACCATGAGTGACCAGAACGAACTGAAATTGTTCACGGGGAACGCCCATCCAGAACTGGCCCAAAAGGTCGCGGAAAGGCTCGGCATCGAGTTGGGCCGGCTAACCGTTTCAAGGTTCTCGGATGGCGAGATCCGGGTCAAGATCGAGGAGAGCATACGGGGCTGCGACGTCTTTATACTCCAGCCGACCTGCGCTCCGGTGAATGAGAGCCTCATGGAGCTTCTGGTGCTCCAGGATGCCTTCAAGAGGGCTTCGGCGCACCGGGTTGTGCCGGTCATCCCCTACTATGGATACGCGCGGCAGGACAAGAAACTCAAGCCCAGAGAGCCGATCACCGCGAAGCTGATCGCCGACTTGATCATGACAGCCGGCGCTGATCGCATCTTTGCCCTTGATCTGCACGCCGGCCAGATTCAGGGATTCTTCAATGCGCCCGTCGACCACCTGCACGCCGCGCCCCTCCTGGCTCGATACTACGTTGAGTCCGGTCTAAAGGCTTCCGAAACAGTCGTTGTCTCACCGGATGTAGGCGGCGTCGAGCGGGCCACGATTTTCTCGGAATACCTGGGCTCCGGGCTTGCCATCATCGCCAAGCGACGCCCGGCTCCCAACCAGTGCGAAGTCACGGAGTTTATTGGCGACGTGAACCATAAGACGGCCATCCTGGTGGACGATCTGATCGACACCGGCGGCTCCGCCCTCCAAGCGGCAGGTTTGCTCGCCGAGCGGGGGGCGAGCAGGATTCTGGCCTGCTGTACACATCCCGTGCTCTCGGGAGATGCTCTGCGCAAACTGGACGCCTCTCCCCTGGAGGAGATCGTGGTCACGGACACGATTCCCATCCCTCAGCAAAAGAGGATCCCGAAACTGAAGATCCTGTCGGTGGCTCCGATCCTTGCAGATGCCATTCGACGCATTCACTGCCACCAATCAGTCAGCACGCTTTTTGAGACGAATTCACAGTAGCTCTGGTCAGGAGGAAAGACATGGAAAGATCGAAACTTACAGCAACCACACGCCACGAACGAGGCTCCCGTGCCTGCGGTCGTCTCCGTCGTCAGGGACGGATTCCCGCCGTGGTCTACGGAAAAGAGCAGGAGCCCACAGCTCTCTCGATCAATGCCCGGGAACTGCGCGAGATCCTTGCCCATCATCACGGCTCCCATGCCGTGATCGATCTGGCAATCCAGCAAAACGGCGACTCTCGAACCGACACGGTTCTCATCCAGGAAGTGCAGCGCGACCCCGTGACCCATTACGCCCTCGCCGTGGATTTCCTGCACGTTTCTACCACGGAGAAGATGGCAACCAGCGTCTCGATCATTCTCTCGGGGGATGCAAAAGGGGTTAAGGAAGGGGGCGTTCTGGAGCACCACCTCCACGAAGTCGAGATTGAGTGCTTACCGGATGATCTCCCCGGTGAGTTAGTGGTTGAGATGGCTCCGTTTGAGATCGGCAACTCGATTCATGTTCGAGACATTGCCTGCCCTTCGGGGGTCACGATTCTTGCTGATTCGGAAGACGTGATCGCTCACATCAATGCGCCACGGCTCCAACTGGAAGAGGTGAGCGCAGACGCTGAACCCACAAGCGCCCAACCGGAGATCGTCAAGCAGAAGGGCGCCAAGGAAGAAGCGTGACAGGTCCCGCGGTCTGGCGGCGGAGTTGCCGGGAGCTTCGCCGCTGCCTGACTTGCCTCCCGGCGGCTTTCATCTTCCATGGACGATCTTACGGTAATCGTTGGTTTGGGTAACCCCGGCAGGTATGCGCGCACTCGACACAACGTGGGCTATGAAGTGGTAGACGTGCTGTCCCGCCAGTGGAATATCCCCGTGAGAGCACGGAAGCACCACGCCCGCACGGGGTCCGGGGAGATCGAGGGACGTCCGGTGCTCCTCGTGAAACCCGAGACCTATATGAACAACAGCGGTCAGGCGGTGCAGTCTGTCCGTGACACGCATCGCCTCCCCGCCGAGCGCCTTCTCGTGATCTGTGACGACATTCACCTCTCCCTGGGCAAAATCCGCCTCCGCAGAAACGGATCGCACGGGGGACAGAACGGCCTCCGCTCAATCATCGAAGGCCTCGGTACGCAGGATTTCCCCCGGATGCGCCTGGGGATCGCAGAGGCGGACCTTCCTCCGGAGCAGTGGGTCGACTTCGTTCTATCGAAGTTCACGGAGGAGGAGCGACGCGTCATCGCGGACGTCTTCCTCCTCGCAGCCGAGGCAGCGGCTCTTTTTGTCACCGAGGGCATCGAAAGCGCCATGAACAAGTACAACTGAACATAGAGAAGAGGTGCCGTGGTTATGAAGCCTGGAAATTCAATAGGAATCGTTCTGCTGATTCTGACGTGCCTGACTGTCGGCTATGCCGCAGGGAAGATCAAGTCGGGGCAGGAAGCCAAAGAGAAGCTCTTCAACGTTCTCGAGACCATGAATAAGACCGATGATCTCTCGGACAAACAGGCAGTGAAGCTCATGAACGACCTGAACGACGTCTCCCAATACCTATGGAACAAGGTTCTGAGCTCTCCCGACAAGCTCAACGAACAAGACCTGGCGGTGCTGTGCGCCAACGAGGCGATGCAGGTGGCCCTCACCATGGGGATGGTCGGCGAGACAGACTTGTTCAAGGACGCGGTGAAGAAAGTCGGGGAAACGGATTCACCGAAAGTGCAAGCCGTCAGCGAGTCGATGGGCACCGTGGCAGGATACCTCCTGGCCGTTGCAGACCCTCAGATGTGGGATCAACGAATGGGAGCGCATTAGCGTCCCTCTCAGGGCAGGAGACCAGGAAGGCACTAAGACCGGGGTCATGACCCCATGACTTCGTGCCTTTGCTTTTCCTGGTCAGGACCTGTCCGATCCCGTTATCCAGTCCTTATCTCCGGTCTCCCCGGCTCGGGCCAGTCAACGTGGTAGGAACCTTCGATGTCAAGGCGTTTGTACGTGTGCGCGCCGAAGTAGTCGCGTTGTGCTTGGATGATATTCGCAGGCAACGTCTCGGCGCGATAGGAATCGAAGTAGGCCAACGCGGAGCTGAAGGCGGGAGTTGGGATTCCTGATTCAACGCCGGCAACGACAACCTTGCGCCAGTTGTCCTGAGCCTTCAGGATCGCGTCTTTGAAATAGGGCGCGAGCATCAGGTTGGGGAGACCCGGCTGCGCCTCAAAGGCTTCGGTGATCCGATCAAGGAATTGGGCTCGGATGATGCACCCTCCTCGCCAGAGGCGCGCAATGGCGCCAAAATTCAGATCCCAGCCATACTCTTTCGCCGCATGGGTCATGAGAGCGAATCCCTGGGCGTACGAGCCGATCTTCGACGCGTACAGCGCGTCGCGAATCGCCTCGATCATGGCGGTTTTGTCACTGGTGAACCTGGCGGTCGGGCCGGTCAGTTGTTGTGAGGCGTTGACCCGTTCACTCTTGAAGGCAGAAATGTATCGGGCGAAAACGGCTTCGACAATTGTCGGAGCGGGTACTCCAAGGTCGAGCGCCGATTGGCTGGTCCATTTCCCGGTGCCCTTGTTGCCTGCCGAGTCGAGAATCACTTCGACCAGGTGCTTGCCGGTCCTCTGATCTATCTGCGTCAGTATGTCAGCAGTGATCTCGATGAGGTAGGACTTGAGGGTGCCTTCGTTCCATTGGGCGAACACCTTCTGAATCTCGTCGATGGGCATGTCAAGGCCGTGGCGCATGAGGTGGTAAGCCTCGGAGATCAGCTCCATGTCGCCGTACTCGATTCCGTTGTGAACCATCTTCACGTAATGCCCGGCGCCATCTGCTCCGATATAGGTACAGCAAGGCACATCGCCGCTGCTTCCTGCTTTAGCCGAAATCGCGGTGAAGATCGGTTCCACCAGCGCATAAGCCTCCGCTTGGCCGCCTGGCATGATCGCCGGCCCGAAACGGGCGCCCACCTCTCCGCCGGACACGCCTGTGCCAATATACAGCAGCCCCCTTTCGGTGAGGTTCTTGTTGCGGCGGATGGTGTCTTTGAAGAAGGAGTTGCCGCCGTCGATTATCAAGTCTCCGGGCTCAAGCAACGGAATCAGCGAATCAATGAACCCGTCCACCGGAGCGCCTTCCTTCACCATCAACATGATTTTCCGAGGCTTTGCCAGGCTGGCGACGAAATCCTCCAATTCATACGAGGGGATGATGTCCCTTCCCGCCGCGTCTCCGGCGATGAACTCCTCTGTCCGCTCACGGGTTCGGTTGAAAACCGACACGGAGTACCCGTGGTCGTTCATGTTGAGGACGAGGTTTTGGCCCATCACTGCAAGACCGATCAACCCAATATCGTTTGCCATTTGTCAATCTCTCCTTATGATAGTGCAGCGGAATCGAACCGTGCTATTTCCGGAAGGCCTGCGGCACGTATTCGCGCAGCTTCTTCTCCGGCCGTCTGTCCAGATCGAGTTTTGTCATGTCCAGCAACTCGCCCACGAAGGGCGAGGCATAGTCGAGGAAAGCGTCGCTCACGTCGGTATCGTTCACAATCCATTCCTTGGGGAAATGCCTTTCGGAATTCGCAACCACCGACAGGGGGACTTTGTCGTATGTCACCTTGTAGGCGCTACCTGGGCTGCGCAGGATAGTCGACATGTAACCGCCCTCTCCTTGCAAAGCCAAGCGCGCAGCATTGACTCCGACCTG
>JACQGJ010000252.1 GCA_016199605.1 Armatimonadota bacterium
CGAGGGCAAGCGCGGCCCCGGAGTTGCCCGTAATGTTGCGATAGCGTCCCGGGGGGAACTGAGCGGGTTTCACCTCAAAGGAAGTGGCGAACTGCTCCGTCATGTCACAGTAGGCATATCCGGCTTTGAGAACGAGGGTGTTCGCTTGGATGAACCTCGGTTTTCTGGCGAACTTCTGCTGGATAAACTTCAGGGTGTAATCCATCGGACGATTGTAGAGCCAGTAGATCATCCCCAAAGCAAAGAAGTTTTTGCAGAGGTCCATCTCTCGCTGATTGAGGTCCGTCTCCGCCAGCGCATTCCGTGTCAGCTTCGTCAACTCCACCGGAAAGATCTGGTATTTGTCCAGGCTGCCGTCTTCGAGAGGGTTGGCCTCGTATCCGGCAAGCTTGGTGTTCCGGGCGCCGAAGTTGTCGATGTTTGCGATTAAGATACCGTTGGGCTTGAGGGACGACAGGTGAACTTTGAGGGCCGCCGGGTTCATCGCCACGAGGGCGTCGCAGGTATCGCCTGGGTAGTAGATGTTTCCGCTTGAGAAGCGTAACTGAAACCCTGAGACGCCTGCCAGGGTTCCGGCCGGTGCGCGTATTTCAGCCGGGAAATCCGGGAAAGTGGAGACATCGTTCCCGGCGATGGCCGACGCCTCCGTCATCTGAGCACCGATCGTCTGGGCGCCATCTCCGGAATCACCGGCAAAGGTGATGGTGGCGTCCTCGATGGTTTCACGTACTTTGGTCATGTCCAGTACCTTTCTTTGTGAACGGGCAAGATCCACGCACGGGCAATCTCGCCCAGATGGAAATGGACGGCAGAGCTCGTCAGGCCCCGTCGCGGGCTTTCATCGCCTGGCGAGCGGGTCGGGGAGGGAGAGTCAGTATCTCCTGCGGAAAATGCTCGACAAGGAAGGCAATGATGTGCCGAATCGAGACCATCCCCATTGGGCGACGCTCGTCATCCACGACGGGAATGTGGCGATAGCCACCCTTCGCCATTTCTGTGATCGCCGCGTCCACGGAATCGTCAACGTGTAGAGTCGTGGGCTCCGTCACCATGAAATCCTCCACCGGAATCCGGGTCAGATCGCCGACCTGCTGCTTATTCAAGATTTTCAGAAGAACGTCGCGCTCTCCGAAGATCCCAACCAGCGCGCCATCCGCGACTACCAACGCATAACCTACTCGTCGTTCAACCATCAGGTCGATGGCCGTCTGAACGCTGGAGCCTGCCGCGAGGGTGACCGGTGGCCGCATCAAGGTTCTCAACGGCACCTGAATCTCATGAGGCTTCAGAGCCTTCGAAGGCTCTGAAAGCTGCTCCTCCATGATGGTGTTCTCTTCCTCCAACAGATCGCTGTAAAGCATCTCTAACCTTTCCTCGTGCTCCGACGAATTCATGGAACGACCGGGACGTAGAAGGCCCCCCCGGGTTCGATAGAGCTCGCGACGTGTCGCACGATATCACTCGTGGAAATATAGCCTACCGGGGTCCTGTTGTCCTCGGCGACCAGAGGAATATGCCGGTATCTGCCCAGCCGCATCAGATTTACAGCGAACGCGATCGGGTCCCCAATGCGCAGGGATTCTGGAGACGCAGTCATGATATCCTCCACCTTCAGACCCTCCGGGCCCCGGCGCTTGCCGACGATATGGAGCAGCAAGTCTCGATCTGTGACGATCCCAACCAGTTCTCCCTCACGGACAACGAGAATACAGCCGACCCGTCGTTTCTGCATCAGATCGATCACCTCGGGCGCCGACGTGCCGGACTCCACGCAAGTGGGAGTTCGGTATTTCAAGGTCTTGATCGGCGCACACAGTGTTCGGGCATCCATCGCTTTCTCCCTTTCTACGGCCTATATGGCATGGTCCAAGATCATCTCGCGGACGGTTTGTCCGGAAGGGATCATCGGATAGACGTCAGCTTCAGGCTCGATGTGAAAGTCGACCACCGTAGGAACGTCCCGCTCCCCCAGAGCCTTCTCCAGGGCCGGACGCACCTCTTCGTCCTTTTCCACCACGATCCCTTTGGCCCCGTAGGCTTCTGCAATCCTGACGAACTCCGGATTGTCTCCCAGGTTCACGCCCGAGTAACGCCTTTTGAAGAAAAGCCTCTGCCACTGGCGCACCATCCCCAGATACCCGTTGTTGAAGAGGGCGATAACCACCGGTAGCTTATGTGTGACGCCGGTAATCAACTCCTGAATGTTCATCTGGAAACTTCCGTCTCCGGAAACGCACACCACGGCCTTGTCGGGGCAGCCCACCCGGGCGCCGAGAGCCGCCGGATATCCAAACCCCATGGACCCCAGTCCCCCCGAAGTCACGAAATGCCGGGGCTGGTTGCAGACGCAATACTGAGCCGCCCACATCTGGTGTTGCCCGACGTCCGTGGTGATAAGGGCCTTGCAGTCGGTGACGTTGTTAATCTCTTTGAGGATCAACTCAGGCGAGATCCCGTGGTCCATCTTGCTCCGACCGAGTGGGTATTGGTTCTTCCACTCCGCGATTTGCTCTCTCCAGGCTTTGGGGTCCTTGGGCTTCACGATTTCGAGGAATTGGCGGATGACAGTGCCGGCGTCACCGGTTATGCCGACTTCCGTTTTCAAGACCTTGCCCAACTCCGCCGGGTCGATGTCCACGTGGACAATCACCGCGAGCTTGGCGAATTCGCTGATCTTGCCGGTCACCCTGTCATCGAAACGGGTGCCAATCGCCAGGAGCAAATCTGCCTCATTCATTGCGAAGTTGGCGTACGCTGAGCCGTGCATCCCCGGCATCCCCAAGGCCAGCGGATGACTATCCGGGAAGACTCCCTTTGCCATCAGCGAGGTGATCACCGGAGTTCCCAGGCGCTCCGCCAACTCAATCAGAGCTTCGTGACACTCAGAGGCGACAGCTCCACCCCCGACGTAGAGGATGGGGCGTTCCGACTTTTCGATAAAATGGGCAGCTCGGTCGATTGCATCCTCCTCGCCGCGCATTGCCGGATCGTACCCGCGCAGTCGCATCGTCGTTGGGTACTCAAAGTCAACCTCGTCGATCTGGGTGTCTTTGGGGATGTCGACGACAACGGGGCCGGGCCGGCCGGTTCTGGCGATGTGAAAAGCTTCCTTGATCGCCATCGGGATCTCCGCCGCCGTGCCCACGAGATAGTTGTGCTTTACGATGGGCATTGTGATCCCCCGAACGTCAGCCTCCTGGAAGGCGTCCGTTCCCAGGGCGTAAGTGGGGACCTGACCGGTGATACACACGATTGGAACGGAATCCATGTAGGCATCGGCGATGCCGGTAACCAGATTCGTGGCTCCCGGCCCCGAGGTCGCCATGGCAACACCCACCTTCCCCGTCGCTTTGGCGTATCCCTCCGCCATCATGGCAGCCGCCTGCTCATGTCGAACAAGATAATGCGCGAGGACGGGGTGTTCGTACAGAGCGTCGTAAATGGGCATGTTGGCCCCGCCGGGCAGACCGAACACGGCAGTGACGTTTTCCTTCACCAAACTCTCAACGAGCGCCTCGGCGCCGTTCATCTTCTGGCCCATCATTTGCCTCCTAATGACATCTGCATCCGCCGCCGCAGCAATGTCCGCCAGCCGCGGCGGGTGAGGGGGCGGCTTTCCTGTCTGTGCCATTGCCGTTGCTCTTTCCGACGAAAGTGGACATTCTCTTCGTCACCTTGAGGCTGCCGCAGGAGGGGCAACCCTCCTCCGCAGACCCCCCGACGCGACACAAGGCCTCAAAATCGGCGGAACACCGTTTGCAGGTGAATTCGTAGATTGGCATTCTTCATTGACCTCCGAACCTGTTGGTTTCAACCTCATCGACAAGCGAGGAAACGACTGAAGTCGTGGGATTTCTACACGTCTATCTGCACCAACGTCGGCGACGCGGGCTCCCCGTTGTTGCTCCCTCGCCGGTATCCCGCGAGGTCCACCGTTACATGCGTGTAGCCCAAGTCCCGCAGCATGGCGGTAATCTGCCGCCGCCGTTCCGGGTGAAGGAACAGCTCGATTTCCTCCTCAGCAACCTCGATGCGCGCAAGAGTCTCGTGATGCCGCACTCGCACCTGACGAAACCCAAGCGTCTTGAGGAACGCTTCGGAATCCTCGATCTGCCGCAGCGCCTGTTTCGTAACCGGGGTCCCGTGGGGAATCCGGGAAGCCAGACAAGCGGCTTCCGGCTTGTCCCAGGTGGGAAGCCCCAGGGCCTGCGACAGGTGCCGGATCTCCGCTTTGGTCAGCTCCGCCTCGAGCAAGGGGCTGCGGACGTCCTTCTCTCGGGCCGCCGCTCGTCCGGGTCGATGGTCCCCGAGATCGTCGTAGTTGGTTCCGTCGACGATCCACCGGATACCTCGTTGCTGAGCCACTACTCGAAGCTTGGAGAACAGTTCCGACTTGCA
>JACQGJ010000253.1 GCA_016199605.1 Armatimonadota bacterium
AAGGCCGACCTTCGAAGAGCGCCTCACCCGTCGCCGACGAGACCGATTGCTGCTACTGCTTTACGTTGTTCCCGTGTGCATCATCGCTGCGTCCCTCTATGGAATCCTGAACGATCAGGTCACGGTGACCCTTTCGCCGGAGTACTTCAGCAAACTCAAGCACTATCAGTTTCTACCAACGTTACATCTCATCGGCCTTGCCGAAAGTCCGCTTCGAGTTCAGGCTGTTGTTGTGGGAGTCGCGGCAACCTGGTGGGTGGGCTTGCTCATGTCACCCACGATCTGGCTGGGCTCGGTGGTGGGTGGCCGACCTGTTGCCACCTACCGACAGACGACGAAGGCTATCGGACACGCTCTCTTGATCACCGCGACTATGGCGGCCCTGGGGTTTCTGACTGGATGGTTCTTCGGCACGCCGGTCCCTTCGATATGGTGTGTAAACAGGGAACTACCGATCCGCTTGGGCCGTCCCTTTGCAGCAGTCGGCTGGGCGCACGGCCTGGCGTACCTGGGTGGCTTTTTCGGAACGATTGTCAGCAGCGTGGGGCTATATGCAATCCGCCCGGGGATTGCGAAAAGAAGGGAGAACCCCGAAGGTGAATCATGATCTCAGGATGGTCAGCGAAAGCCGGCTCGAAGTTCCCGGAGGGTTCAGAACTCAGAGGGAGCGAAGGCGATTGTGCTTGCTTGTGTCTGCTTTGCTTGTTGGTTCATTCCGTCAAGGGTTTCTTCCCACCCTCACCTTCAGTGCCCCATCGAAAACACGGGCCGAAAAGAAATCGACACCACGCCACATCACGCCGTTCATGCAGCTCAGCCAGAACGGACCCGTGAACGGTGTTGCGTTCTCTGCTGACGGCAAGTCCGTGACGATGGGGGGTGGCAAGGGCCTTGGTTCGTGGGATATCGCGACGGGTAAGTCACGGTGGACCGTGGCACTCAAGGAGTCCGACCTAAACGCCCTTGCTACATCCCCGGACGGGAGACTGCTTGCCTGTGGCGAAGGCAGGGCCATCAAACTGAGGAAGTCCGCGTCCGGTGAGATCGAGAAGTCCCTGGTGGGTCACTTCGGCGACGTACGTTCGGTTGCCTTCTCTCCCGAAGGGAGCCTCCTGGCAAGCGGCAGCGAAGATAGATCCGTTATGCTGTGGGAGGTGCAAACCGGTCAACTGAGGTGGAGATTCGGTGGCTTCGAAGAGGCAGTGGAGTCGGTGGCGTTTTCCATGGATGGCAGAACTCTCATGACCGGCTATGGGGGGGGATTCACTGCGACTCCCGGAAGGCCGCTGGAGGTTTACGGCCTTGTGAAGCTCTGGAGTATTCAGTCACGGAGCGTCAGGAGAACCTTGGAAGGCGCTAACGTAGTTTCGTTTTCGCCCGAGGGGAACTCGGCGGCAACCGGGGATGCCCTCGGGCAGGTAAGGCTGTGGGACACGCGGGCCTGGTGTTGCCAACGAGTCCTCAAAGGACAAGGGCACTGGGTGAGCTCGCTGAGCTTCTCCCCAAATGGTAAGATGCTGGCTGCCGGATATTGTAACGATGGAATTGGAGAGTCGAGGTTATGGAACACTCGGACGGGTGGTTTGATCGGGATTCTCTGTGACGAGGGAATTCAGTGCGTCGCGTTCTCCGGCGACTCAAAGACAGTCGCCGGCGGAGGAATTGACGGGACGTTGAGATTATGGAGGGCCGAGTAGGCGGGGCCTGCCACTACGAACTGGTACTCAAGGAGAAGGGCAGGCGACACCAAAGGCCGAGTGACTACGCTCTGCGGAGTCGGTTTGTCTCTCGTCACGACGCAAAACCATTCGCACGCCGACTGCGCTTGGTGCTATACTTCGACCGCTATGGCCGTTGATCTCGATGCCGAATTGAAGCAGCATTTCGGATTTCCCTCTTTTCGTCCGGGACAGAAGGAGGCGATCACGCACATCCTCTCCGGTCGTGATGCTCTGGTTGTGATGCCCACAGGGTCGGGCAAGAGTTTGTGCTACCAGTTGCCGGCTCTGATCCAACCTCCGGCGCGACGCGAAGGTGTGACGCTGGTTGTGTCGCCACTGATTGCGTTGATGAAAGATCAGGTCGATGCCCTGGTCGCGAAGGATCCGACCCACGCGACCTACATCAACAGCTCCCTTCCCTTCGAGGAGCAGCGGGAAAGGATCGAGCAGATTCGTCAGCAGGTGTATCGACTGATCTACGTGGCCCCCGAGCGGTTTCGCAGCGCCAGCTTCCTCTCCTCGATTCGGTCGGTTCCCGTGTCGCTCTTCGTCATCGACGAGGCTCACTGCATCTCTGAGTGGGGTCACGACTTTCGGCCCGACTACCTGAACCTTCGCGCGGCCCTTGAGGCAGTCAATCGTCCGCCGGTGCTGACCTTGACGGCAACCGCGACGCGCCGGGTGCAGGAGGACATCGTTCAACAACTGAATCTCCAGAAACCTCAACGCATCGTCACCGGCTTCAACCGCCCCAACCTCTCCTTCGAGGTGGTCTACACACCCACCAACGAATCGAAGTTGCAACACCTGCACCGCCTCCTGACCGAACAGGAGAACCAGGAATCGTGCGGGTTGATCTACGTGGGGACGCGGCGGGATGCAGAAGAGATTGCCGAGTTCGTGAAAAGCGCGTGTCGGTTGAAAGCTGATTTCTACCACGGCGGTCTTGGTGACAACTTCCGTCGCCGGGCGCACGAGGCGTTTCTGACGGAGAAGGTGAGAGTCTTCGTCGCGACCAAGGCCTTCGGTATGGGAATCGACAAATCGAATGTCCGCTTTGTGATTCACTATTCGATCCCCGATTCCGTCGAGTCCTACTATCAGGAAGCCGGACGTGCGGGGCGTGATGGTCACCCCTCCAGGTGCATCCTCTTCTACTCCCCCGAGGATCGTTCGCTGCAGGAGTATTTCATCGCCTCCTCCGAGTTGGAGCCCAGTCATCTGTCCACCCTGTTCGAGAGGATTATGGCGATCTCCCAGAAAGGACAGCGACCCGTGCCGTCGGCGGTGCTGGAGCAGGAGCTTGACCGTGAGTCGATCGCCATCAAGGTTGGCATCAGCGAGTTGGAGAAAGTTGGGGCGCTGAAGCGCAAAGAGGACCAGGGCGAGGCGATGACCTTTGACCTCCTGACGAGTCGGCTCAATGCCCTCCGTCTGGACAGCGCCTCTAACAACATGCGGAGGCGGATCGACGAGCGAAAGCACCGCTTGAACGGGATCATCCGCTACGGAGAGAGCAACGAGTGTCGCCGGAAGTTCATCCTCCATTACTTCGGCGACCGGGGACAACCCTCGGCAACGCACCGGTGCTGCGACAATTGCGACAGCGGCTCAAAGACCTTTGGCAAGGCCCAGCTCCAACCTGTTGACCGCGTCATTCTGCAATGCGTTGCCAGTCTGAGGTTTGGTCTCGGGCAGGAGAAACTGATCGGCGTGCTGCGCGGCTCGAAAGCGAAATGGGTGCGAGAGTGGAGCTTGGGGAGGAACCCGTTCTACGGTCGATTGCAGCACCACAAGACGATCGACCTTGAGTTACACATTGAGTTCCTGCGGAAGGAAGGTTGCCTCAAGACCGTCGGTGGTAAGATGCCGACCTTTGCGCTCACTCCCGCAGGAACGCAACTCGCCCAGCAACCTATGGAGGAAGCGGCTGAAAAGCCTGTGCCGCCACCGGCCGAACCTCGACCCAGACCTCGCGCCTCAGACGGTCCGCCGTTCCATCATTTGGGGGTACTTGTCGACCAGCAGGGGGAGATGCCCACAACTCTCAAGGAGACACTGACCCAATACCGGCATGGGTTGCGGACCCCCCAGATCGCTCGCGAACGCGGGCTGGCAATTACCACTGTGGCGAACCACCTGGTGGAGCTGGTGGCCCGGGGAGAGATCCGTGTCGAGGAGCTGGTCAAACCCGAGCTGCGGAAAACGATTGAGGAGATCATCGTCCGCGGAGCCAGATCCTGCCGAGAGATCAAGGAACAGTTGCCGGAGAACGTCACCTACCCCCAGATCAACTGCGTCGTTGCAGCCTGGGTGCGCGAGCATCCGGAGGCGCTTGAGCATGGAGTGACTGGAAACGAAGGGGACGGACCGCACGCCGAGCCTCCGTGGCTTTCCACTGAGGAGGTCGTCCAGGCTTATCTTTCGCATCCGCACCCGCGTCCCCTCGAGGGACCATGGGACGTTGGGTTTGCTCTCGATTTCACGGGGAGCTTTCAGGGATCGAGGTATGTGAGGTCAGAGATCGGCGAAGAGGTCTTCCAGTTGAAGTATCGTGGCCAACGCCAGATGGCCGCTCGGATCGTGCGACGCATGGTCGGCTTCCTTGGGAACCATTTCGAGCTCGGGCAAGTGGATTTGCTCCTTCCGGTTCCACCCACTGTCGTCGGACGTACCGTTGATCCCGTCGGAGAGGTCGTGACGCTTCTGTCTCAGGAAACGGGAATCGCGCTGGGGCATCCCTTAACCCGGATTCTCAGCCGGACGCCGCAGAAGGAAGTTCAGAGCAATGCCGCCAAGCAGGAGAATGTCCGCGGCGCATTTGCACTCAACGACGCTGACAGCCTCAGAGCCAAACGGATTCTGTTGATCGATGACTTCTTTGACTCGGGCGCAACGTTGTGTGAATGCGTCCGCATCCTGCGCACGGGTCGTCCGAAGTTCGTCGGAGTCCTCACCGCAGCAAAGACAGTGCATCATGGGTGAGCAGCATATATACGAAAGGGAAGATTGATGTTCGAAGAAGAGAAACTATACTGGGTCGCTCTCAGCGCCGTGTCAGGGATCGGGGGGAAGACTCTCGAGCGCCTGGTCCAGCAGTTCGGCGCGCCGTCGGAGGTTTTCGACGCGAGCGAGGAGGATCTTCTTGCCGTTCCACGCATCACTGAGCAGATGGTGACGGAGATCCGACGGATTGAGGCGAACCTGGACAACTTGCGGGCCGATCTTTCCGCGCTTTCCGAGGAGGGAGTGTCCGTACTCACTCGAGAAGAGGAGGGTTTCCCGCGCAATTTGAGGTGGGCAAGCGATCGCCCCGCTCTCCTATACGCACGGGGTGAGGTGACCGCGGAGGAGGAGTTCTCCATCGCCATCGTTGGCTCACGTAACGCCACCGAAGCAGGCGTGGAGTTGGCCCGCGATCTGGCAGGTGAGCTTGCCTCCCGGGGGATCACTGTTATCAGTGGACTTGCCCTGGGCATCGATGCTGCCGCGCATCAAGGCGCCTTGGACGCCGAGGGGAGGACGGTGGGGGTCCTCGGTTCAGGTATTCGTGTCGTCTATCCGTCGGAGAACCTGGAGTTGGCGGAACGCATGATTCGCTCAGGCGCGGTCCTGTCGGAGCTGTCCCCAAACGCCCGACCTTCCGGCCCGAACCTGATGGCGAGGGACCGCATCATCAGCGGTCTGTCGCTGGGAGTCGTTGTCGTCGAAGCTGGAGAGAGGAGCGGCAGCCTGGACACCGGAGCCAGGGCGAAACGGCAAAACCGCGCGGTCTGGGCCGTGGACTGGTGCGACGAGGAGGACAGCCACGCGGGCAACCGCCAGTTGCTGCGCGGGGGAGCGCTTGCGATTCCGTCCAATGAGTCCGTCGACCTCTCTTCCCTTGAGGAAGTCCTGCGAGAGACCGAGTCAAGGTTGCTGCAAGAAGCGAGTGATTGCGAGTTGAAGGAAGGTCCTCTGCAATTGGACCTCGGTCTTTAGTCAGTGCGTCCCCACGAATTCGGGGCGGCCACGAAGGTTGTCAGAAAGAAAGCCGATTCGTGGTCGCACTGAATCCGTGGGGATTCAAGGAATCGTTACGCTTGTCCGCGAATTCGGGGCGACCACGAAGGTTGGAAGAACAAAGCTCTCATTCGTGGTTGTCCTGAATTCGTGGGGTTACAAGGAGATGCCATGAGTAAGCTGGTCGGGTCTGTATTCTTCACGCTGGTTGTGTGCCAAGTGCTGTTTGCTTTGGACTCCTCCCAGGTCACCTTCCACGCGCCTTTTGACGGCGGGTTGCAGGCGAAGGTGGCCAAGGGATCACCGAGTCCTCTGACAGGAATTAAGGCAGAGATGCTTGAGGGCGTCCGCGGCCAGGCGGTAAAGGTCGGCAAGTCGACCTGGGGTGGAACGCAGGAGCTTCGCGTGATCCGAATGCCCGTGGACGTGGGTTTGTGGAGAGATTACGGAAACAAGGAATCGCTCGGACCGTTGCGCTATCCGGCCAAGGGGAATATCAACGACAAGGAAGGGACGCTGTCGCTCTGGTACAAACCGGTGGGTTGGGAGTTGGCGAATTCGCGCGATCACTTCATCGTCAACCTCGGGATGACGGATACGCTTGCCCTCGCATATCTGACCTATTTTGGTTGCTTCTCCTTCCAGAACTCCATCGGAGAGAATACCTACAAGCGGTGCATTGGCTACCTTCCACCCGAGCTTTACGCACCCAAGATCACGAAGGACACGTGGACCAACCTGACGATGTCGTGGCGCGACGACCTCATGAAGACCTGGATCAACGGGAAGCCTCTGGCCGTCGAGCGTGAGGAAGTGATTCCTCTGCGGAATTCCTCCGGCGAGCTCCGCTTCGGCAGCGGCGACTACCAGGAAGCTGCTTTCGACGACGTGATCATCTTGGCGCAGGCAGTTGGCGATGCCGATGCGAAGGCCCTCTACAACCGGAACCAGGCTTCGGGTGCGCTCAATTTCCTCTCCGTGCCGACCATCTCCCCGCCCACCATCGATGGGAAGGTCGGTGCCGAGGGGGAGTGGAAAGGGGCCTCTGCTTTCACCGGTTGGGCTGACTCGATTCTGGGAGTCGCCAACAAGGACAACACCTCGGTGAGAATCGGACATGACGACAAAGCCTTGTATGTCGCGTTTCTGTGGCCCATTCCCGAGAAGTTCAAAGCCGAGCGGACCAAGTATGTCGGTTCTCCACTGAAGGTAACGGTCAAAGACAGGGATGCGGACCTGTCACAAGACGACTTCGTGGGGGTGTATCTCCAGCCGCCCGGAAGCCAGGAAGTCTACTCTTTCGGACTCAACGGCGGAGGGGCAATGCGCGATGAGAAGAATGGTGACGCGTTCTGGAACGGCGTCTGGCAGGCGAACCAATCCTACGATGACAACTACTGGGTTGCCGAGCTCGCGATACCTCTCAAGAATCTCGGAGCAAATCCCATGGAAGGCGCGGATTGGGGAATCAACTTCGTCCACGTCGGCAAACAAGTCGATCTGTTCGATAGCCTGTGGGCCTATCAGCCAGCCCAGTTGAGGCCTCTCGCCAGAATGAAGCTGTCCACCGGAAACGTCTCTGTTCAGGTGTCATCCCTGGGAGACCTGAACGAAGGCCAACTCAGTATCAAAGGAAGCCTGGTCAATAATGGGACCGAGGTTTTCACAGGCGAAAGCGAGGTCAACGTCCAGGAAGAGGACAAGGTCCTTTTCGGGCCGGAAAAGAAGACCTACTCGTTGGCCCCGGGAGAGAAGAAGGACCTCGAAGCGAGTTTCGCCCTCAGGAAGCCGCTGTGCGGTGAAGCGATCCTTCGCTTCGCCGATGACAAGGGCAACCCGCTCCTTTCCTATCGTTTGCCCTTTGTCTTCTCCCGTGAGCTCAGGCTCGAAGGTCACTACGTTCCGACACCAGCGGTGCTGCAGACAGTTCTGGACTTCGGCTCGACGTCAACCCTCCAGAAGGCAAGCTCCGGGCAACTCACGATCTCCTCGCTGGACACGAAGAAGACACTGATTACACGTCCACTTGCAGGCTTTGAAAAGGTCCGAGAGATCCTGGATATCGACTGCAAGTCCTTGCCCGTCGGCAAGTACGAGGTCGTCGTGGAATTGTCGATCGGATCTTCAGTGGAAAAGCTTAAAGATACCTTCGAGAAAAACCCGGCTCCCGAGTGGCTTGGGAACAAGGTCGGATTCAGCGACAAAGCTCCCGCGCCGTGGACGCCCTTGAAGGTGTCTGGCAACAAGGTGAGTTGCTGGGGAAGAACGCAGACCCTCGGTGCGGCGGGGCTGCCGACTCAGGTCGTTGTCCTGGGTAAGGACCTTCTCGCAAGCCCCGTGCGAGTGATTGTCTCCCTCGCCGGACGATCGCAAACACTGCCTCCGACGACCCCCAGAGTGACGCAGGCCAAGGAGACTCGTGTTTCCTGTAAGTCCTCAACCACCTTGCGGGGACTCCGGGTGGACAGCGACACGTGGATCGAGTTCGACGGGTTTTCTTGGAATACGCTGAAGGTCTCCGCCGCGAAGCCGGTAACGGTGGACAGCCTTTCCATCGAAGTTCCTCTCAAGCCGGAGTATGCGACGCTCTGGTGGCCGGCGGAATACGTGCCCTCCGGTCCTGGGGGTGAGACGCCGAAGAGTCCCTACGATTCCGACCCGATCAACGGAATGCGCATCGGCGATGAGGAGCATGGCCTCCAGTTCTCCTTCGAGTCGACGAAGAACTGGGTCGTGGACGCGGGCAAAGGGCAGCAGTTGATTCCGGGGGAGAAGGAGTATGTGGTCCGGTTTAACTTGATCGCCAAGCCCACGAAGATTGAGAAACCGATGGAGTTTTCTTTCGGACTCCAAGCTCTTCCCGCCAGACCACGGTCCCCCTATTTCCGAAGCATCGACGCGGACGCCAACTGGTCCGGATCGCAGGCGGGAAAGAGAGAATATCTCGACAAGACAGGCAAGCTGTTCTTCGTCAGCCCCGTCTATACCGAGGGTTGGGATCGGCACTGGAATTACCTCAACTTCTGGAACGAGGACGTTTTCGAGAAGGAGTTCCTCGACAACCTTGTGAAAGGACGGCAGCAACAGTGGGACCTCAACAAGAACACCCTTTGCATGTACCTCAACGTCTCCACCAATGACGCGAACACCCCTGAATTCCGCGAGTACCGCCACGAGTGGCGCGCCGTGCCTGGGGATGCCCCGTACGTTCCGGCTGACCCGGAGACCCGCAACAAGGTCGTGCTGACCGGCATCTGCGTCAACCCCAAATCCTACACCGACTTCTACATGTACTACCTCGATAGAACGGTCAAGGCGCTGTCGGACAAGGGCAAGATCCCGCTTCACGTCTATCTGGACAACTCCGCCATGATCTACTGCTCGAACTATCTGCACGGATGTCCCAAGGAGGGGCGCCTCGGCGTGCTGGCTCACCGTGAATACATGAAGCGACTCTACAACATCGTCAAGTCCACCAACCCCTTGAACCAGATCTACATCCACTGCTCCGGCGACAACCGGATGTCGTCGTGGGGCTTTTCCGACATGATGATTGAGGGTGAGCAGATGAGTTCTTTCTATATGAGCCGCCTGGCAAACGATCCGACATTGCCAAAGAACTATACGAAGCTCATCACTCTCGCCAAGGCGCGGTCGCAATTCTCCCCTCTCGCCTACGGGCCCGATCGGATGTATCTCTACCAGTTCTGGGGATGGAACAAGACCGAGCCGGACGAAGCCGCGCCCGCCCGCGCGCACCTTCTGGGACTGATGATGGTCCATGATTCTCCCTGCTGGGCGGCCGGCTACGCTGAGAATATCGTCAAAGCAACGGAGGAGTTGGGTTGGGATGACAAGGTGGATTTTGTCCCATACTGGCGAAAAGGCAGCGGGATCGAGGTGACCTCCTCCGTCCAGCCGATGGTCGCCTCCTCCTGGAAGCGCGGCGACGGGAATCTGATGGTGATGGTATTCAATGACAGTGACAAAGCCGACCAGTGCCAGTTAAGGATTGACTTCGCGAAATATGGCTTCAGGTCCGGGAAGATCAAATGCAGCGACTACGGCCACGGCGGTTTGCCGTACCCCGACAGCCTGAAGCCACAGGACGTGAAGGAATCTGTTGTTGAAGCAAGCCAGTCGATCAACGTGGATATCGGGGAGCGGTCGTACAGACTACTCAGGTTCTCGCAGTGAACGGCGGTAACTGTTCACC
>JACQGJ010000238.1 GCA_016199605.1 Armatimonadota bacterium
AGCGGCTGGAGTGAGTGGAAGGTGTGGCAGCATGATAATCCGCAGCGCCAGCCGCTGTTGTACGAGCATGACCTGTGGATCATGTTCGGTTGCTTCTGGATGGAATCCGTCTTAGACCGCGAACAGGTTTTCCGTACCGGCCCTCATCGGGGTTTCGGGCACGAGGGGTTCAACGGCTGGAAAACAGATACGGCGGTCTGGGTTCTCCCCGAGCCGGTCTTGCATCAGCCACATTTCAGCGAACCGACATGGGCGCACGTGCATCCGGTCAGAGAGGAAATCTGGAAGCGTTTCGGGCCGCAACCTCCCGTCCCCCGGCCAGATAACGCCCAATCCGACAGGTGGAGAGTCGATGACTGAGCCACAGATTTCCATAGTCATGGGCTGCTATCGCCGCGAAGTGCAGGTGCAGCGGACGCTGTGGTCCATCGCGCGGCAATCGGCGGCGGCTGTGATTTGAGGCTCGCGATCATGAGTTTTGCCTTTGATATACTCTTTAAGGTTGAGAAACCACCTTTTGCTGGCAAGGAGTGGGATGATCTTTGATGCCCTCCCCTGCGAGAGCGGGGGAGGGGCAGGGGTGGGGGTCAAAGGTGCGTTTTCAACCTTAACGAGTATACCCGCGAGACCGGGCTTTGCAGGGAAAGCGAAAGAGTGCATAGAAGACCAAACATCGTTTTTTTCGTTTCTGCCGGCCGCTCCGGTACGCAGTGGTTGGCTTACAATCTGAGAAACGCCTACGGGGATCTTGCGGAGGTCACGCACGAACCCCTGGGTGTCGGATATCGCCCTAAGGAATTCCTGCGCATGTATGAGAAACTTAATGACATGTTGAGCATCCCTGAGATTGCGAGCCATTTCGCTTACGTTGCCCAAGTGCAGGACACGGGGAGGGACTATATCGAAACAGGCTGGCCTTGCTACGCGGCCATCCCTCTTTTCATCGAGCAATTCGGCGCCGATGTTAAGCTGGTTCATCTTACCCGCCATCCCGTTCCCACGGCAATTTCCCTCATGACTCAGAACTTGTACTGTCCCGAGCGTCGTGACGATGCCGACGCCCGACTTGCGGAATTAGAGCCCTCTTGCTCCGGCATGACCCAGAAGAGCTACGGGGACCTCTGGAATGAGGTGACTTTTTATGAGAAGTGCCTCTTCTGGTGGACTGAGATTCACCTCTACGCCACAGAATTGCATGACCGATATCCTGATACCGCCTTTATTCAGTTGAAAATGGAAGACCTCCTGGATGGCGATCCGGAGGAACTCCGGGAGCTTGTCTCGTTCCTTGGACTCCCATTTCGTGAAAGCTTGTCGGCGGGAAAGGGCACGGCAGTGGATGGGCATCGGTATCGAACTCACCATGATTTTCAGTGGCGACAGGTCTTCAACCATCCCTTGACCGTCACGCTGGCACGAAGGTTTGGGTACGACCTGGAGAGGGTAGATGAGGAGGCTTTGGACCGTCGCTACCGGTTATGCGCGGCCTCCTCTGTGTAGTACGGGGAAATCTACCAGACAATGTTTGTTTCACTGTCAACGACGCTGGCGAAGAAATGGTAAGTTTCATCATCCTCACGCATAACCGTCTGGAGAAGACGCGGACCCTGGTGGAGAGTCTGCTGCATTACGCGGGATCAGAGGAGTACGAACTGGTGTTCGTCGACGATGGCAGCGCCGATGGGACCGTGGAATATGTGGCGGCTCTGCCGCGCAGTCGTATCGTGGCGTTTGCGCAAGAGGTTTTTAACTACCACGCTGCTCTGAACGCGGGCGTTCCGCACGCGAAAGGGGACGTACTCGGCTTCTTGATTAACGATATCGAGTTGTTGACGCCGGGGATTGTTCCCCGGGTGGAGAACATCCTCCGAAGGAACCCGTTGATCGGCATACTTTCGCCGGTGGAGGTAACCGGTAGTGAAGCCGAATGGCGTGGCAGGGAGGAGGCTCCAGCCCTTCATTTGCCACGGGGTTACACTGTGTGGTGCTGGGGAGGGGGTGTCTTCATGAGGCGTGAAAACTGGGAGGCGATGGGGGGATTCGACGAGAGCTACACGGGCTATGGGTTTGTAGAGGCAGAGCAAGGGATGTGCATGCTGAAGCTCGGGCTGCGCGTGGCCTGGGGTGGTTTGGCCGCGGCGCACCATCACGGTCCGGGGGACAATGCCGCCTATCACAGCGCTGAGGGGTTGGTCGCCAACTGTTTACGTTTTCACGAGAAGCATGGGGGGGATCTTGAGTTCGGCTCGGGCCCTCCCATGGACAACATCTATTCATGGATGGCCGCGTATCTGTGGCGCGTTTTTCAGCGCGATTGGCAGCGGCGGGAGACGCGGCTGGCCCTGGGAGTTGAGTCACCGGTTTCCGAGGGGTTTGTGCGGATCGGGCTGCCGGGGACTGAAGGCGTCGATTTGGAATGGGACCTGACCCAGGAGATTCCCTGGATGGACTCCACCGTAGATGAAATCCGGGTGGGGCAGGTTTGGGACCGAGTGGCGCCGAACGCGCTTCTGGAGGAGGCGTACCGGGTTTTGAAGCCGGGCGGGGTGTGTCGTATCTCATTGCTTGGACTGCCGGAGAGGGATGGGGAGGTTCCGGCCGCGCCGGATGACTTGTGGTCCCGGCTCGTGCCGACGTCGGCAGAGGAGTCGTTCCGTGCGCGCTTTGAAGTCCATAGGGATGATCCCTCCCAGAAGGATATCTCATCCCCGCAAGCCAGTCTGCGGGCGGTTAAGTAACCTCTCAACGTTCCGCTCCAGCGAATGTGTTCTTAGGAGCGGGGAGAGGAATTTGCATAGTAGGCAGTTGAGAATGATGATGTCTCATTGAGAGCGTGTTGAAATAGCCTTCGAGGGAGGCTACGGCTGAATACCACTTTTTTCAACACGCTCTGAGAGATGTAGTTTGACGCGATTCCAAGGAGTCTGCGAATGCCTGGCGCAATCTCAGGAACACTTTTCTACTACGACACAAGTGAACCGATCGATGACATCCCTGGCATTCCGGGGGATGAGGTTCGTGCACTCGGTCCGGTGGAAGCTTCGACCACGCCGGATTATTCCACCGGCACGTATCTGATACTGAATCTTCCCCCCGACTACTATCAAGTGGAGGCCGATCTTTACGGGTTTTCCGTGGAAGTCGCCCCCGACGTGCTGGTACAGGAGAGCTCGACGGCGCAGCAGGACCTGTATCTGAGTTTTGCCGGTGGAATCTCCGGTACAGTCGTAGACAAGATCACAGGGCAACCGATTCTCGGAGCGGTCGTTGCAGCAAGTCATGCGCGAGAGCCGTATCTCACCTTTGGTATGGGCACAACCGAGGCGCCGAGCGGAACCACTTTCATTGATAACCTGCAGGCTGTAGATGTTTTCAGCCGAGACCTGACGTACCACGACGTCGTGGCAAACGCGGAAGGGCATTCTGCTGAGCTTCACCAGAATGTGGTCGTCCGGCCTACGCAGATCACGCAGCAACTGTTCGGGTTGGACCTCTCAGCTTCGATCACTATTGAAGTCAGAGACTGGAATGGTATTCCCTTAGAGGGCGTACCCGTCTCGGTGACCCAGGTCAGCGCTGGGGTGGGAGAAGGGGATATCGCGACTGGAGATACCGATTCCACGGGACAAGTCACGTTCAATGAGCTCCAGGCTCCCGCCACGCATGTTGTCGAGGTGTTGCCAGATGCGGCGTTTCGTCTGGCTTCACGAACCTACAATCTCTTTCCTGAGGATGCACTCTTCGATGTAATCTTGCTGCAGCAGGCAGGGCACATTACAGGATCGGTCTTGGACGAAACCTCGATGCAGCCTATTTCCGGAGCCTCGGTTTATGCGACAGGACCCGAGGATGAGGTGGAGCGTGTTGTGCAGACCGACGTGGCAGGCCGGTATTGGATGTATGTGATCTACTGGCCGGCCACTTTTGCACTGGAGGGGATGGCCGAAGGATACCTCCCCGCAAGTGGAACAGTTGATGTACCTGCCGATGCGGAATTCGTCGCGCCTGTGCTGATCCTAAGCC
>JACQGJ010000247.1 GCA_016199605.1 Armatimonadota bacterium
GCATTGGCCCTGATGATTGTGTTCGTGGTCGATGGTAAAGCCGCCTTCGTCCATGATGGGTTTGATCCACCCCATGCAGTGGTCGCAGTAGTCATGGTAGGCGGAGAGGTTACGCTGTATCAGGAACCCTTTCGAGGGGCACTCGTGCATGTCGACACGGTACACGTCCTCGGTTCGACTGGCGACGTATCCGGCCTCTTCTTCGGCCAGCGTGTGCCCCCAGTATTCCTCCATTCCCTCGAAGCCTTTCCCGAGGATCAATTCGCGTGCGTGTTGCTGGGAATCGCCGGCGATGGCTTTCTCCCAGTAAGCGCGAACCGCCTCCTCGCCGTAAGTCCGTCGCAGGTATTCGAAGGTCCAGTCGTAGTAGCCGCAGAAATCCTGGCAACCAATCATTGTCTCACCCTCCTTCTTTCGTGGAAAAAACCTGATGGCACGACCCGCCCCCGCCCTCAAGCTCAAAGCCAAGTCCGGCTTTCCGAGCAATCACCGAGGACACGTGATGACAGTGGCGGCAGTAGAGAGGCATGATATCCCGCCCGTTGGATCGGAGATGGTGGATCGCCGGGCAATGCGAGACTGCAATCTGAACCTGACTCCCGGTCCGGTTCACCTCCACCTCACCGCCGGGTTCTTCCGCGAAGAAATCTCGCCAGTACGCCTCGACAGCTTCCAGACCCCCTGCCTGGAAACGCTGGCTCAACTCGGCGAAGTGCTCCTCACCCATCGCCTCCCAATAGGCGATGAGCGCCTCTTCCCCATAAGTTTCGTGGAGGAACCGAAAGGTCGCGTTGACTGCATAATAGAAATCGGGAGCTGCCATGGAACGCTGCCTCCTGAGTAGAAAGGATTACGACGACCTGCAACGGGACTTGGTGTCCACCGCCTCCAAGTCGCGGCTGTGCCCGTTGGTGGTCTTACTTGCCAAGACGCGTCCCTCAACGTCCGGGCAAGCGTCGGCGTCCTTCGGGAGTATACTTCGTGCCGTCGTTTCTCACAAGTCTCCGCTGGGAGCTTCCATCCGTTCACATTCTACGGCAGTCAGTTCGACTGCGTTGCAGGATGCAAACATCGGCAACAGGGAATTCAGGTTGACTGGGATTCTGTTTTTTGCTCCCCGCAATGGATGCCAAATAACAGCCAACATGTTGAGGTTTCAGTCGAGGTCGGAACCTGAACGTCCAGGAGTGCTCGAACTCGCAGAGTTCGCAACACCTGGACGAACGGCAGAGATGGTCAGATCACGGCAATCAACGGAATATGGTCCACTCCTTTTGCACCCACCTCATCGACCGCAAGACCTGCTCGCGTTTCGCGTTGAACGTGAGCAGCGCGATGGCCAGTGTTACCGCGAGTCCAATGGCATAGAACGCCCAGTTCAGGCGAACATCAGGAAGGAGTCCACTGACGCGGTAAAAGATGAAGGCGCTGAGAAACCCCGTCCCTTGCACAAGAAAGGTCTTTAGCCTTTGTGAGATTCCGACGGCGACTGCTGCGACCGTCAGAGTCATCAGCACAAGGTGATGAGCAATCGCCGTCGCCGGCATTGCCGCCAGGAAGGTCGAAGAAAGAGAAATCAGCAGCCCCGCGTTGTAGAGTCCATTCGGATCTGCCAGGCGTCCCTTCCTGTACCCGGTGTACCCCACGACAATCAAATAAAGCCCGATGGGAAGGGCGTAGGCGTCGGGCACGCGGACCTGGTGTTGGATAAGGGGCAGAAAGTAGGCCAGCACCACGCAGAAGTAGCTCACGTGCAGCAATGCTTCCTCCCTCCAGCGGTACCAGAGCGCCGAAAACACAACCGCGTCCACGATCAAGGCATAGACGGCGAAGGCTCCGTGGCCCACATCGTCGAGAGCGATGGCGAACCCACCGATGGCCGTCAGTGCGGCGGTTCCGCATGCAAACTGGTAGAGGGAGTGAAAGAGCACGTCCCAGGCCCCCATTTCCTCCAGCACCGAGCCAACAATCACCCACAGTAGACCCAGCAGAGCGAAGTAGAAAGCGGATTGGGGGCCGCTCAGGCCGTGCAAGGCCCCATGGATCACAAGCAAAATGCTGGCGGTTGCCGGGCTGGCATAGGCATAACTCGTTGACCGCAAGATCCAGGCGGCAACAAAGTAGAGCACCGCGTATCCGCAGACAACCCCCGCGAACAGTTCGTGGGTTCCTTGATATGCGCAAAGCATCACGCCCGGTGAGATCAAGGTGGCGACGTGTCGGAAGGGGGCGCGGAGCGTTTCGAACCGGTGGCCCTCAATGGTCAGCAAGAGGGTCAAGAGGACGCCGGCAAGCGTGCAGAGGGTAACACTGTCTTCGACTCCAAAAGCTACGAGCGCCGCCACCGATGCCAGTATGAAGGTCACCGCGGTGGCGTAGGCAAGGGCCGTGGACTTCCATCTCTCTGCCACGCAGGCGTAACCGAAAGCCGCGACCGAGGCAACGATCGCCACGAGCGTCAGGTGCCGTTGGGTGCCTATCCCCGAAGCCAGCTCGCCGCCGAGCCACAGACCCGCGGTCATCAGCCACGCCCACCACAGTCCGATCAGGGAAAGAAAGACGAATCGTTGCTTGTGAGTCACATACCCCAACGCGAAGTAGATTCCCGTGGCGGAAAGCGCTGGCGCCAAAGCCCAGAGGTTCTCGCTGTAGACATCGCGACCCGCGGCGTAGAAAAGGGCCACGAGAAAGGCCGGTACGTAACCGATGACCGGTTCGTCGGATCTCCAGGCTTGGAGGCAGAACAAGCCCGTAGTCAGGGCCGAGGCTACCCCGCAGGCCCAGAGCGTGTTATTGGATCCCCCTGCTGCCGAGATCGTCGCTCCGAGACCGCTCAACACTAAAGCGCTAAGGTCGAGCGGCTTGGACCACTCGGCGTGCGGAGGTGTTCTCTTCGTCAGATAGACCGCCACGGCCAGGTAGACCCACGCGAGCACGACCTGCTCGAGGCCGAGGAGGGGTTCCGCATGCCGCAGCCAGAGACCGACGTGGGTTGTTGCCCAGGCACACAGAAACGTCACTCCGCAGAGC
>JACQGJ010000248.1 GCA_016199605.1 Armatimonadota bacterium
AACTCGCCACCCCAACCGCCTTCCTCCACGTATGTGGCATACGTGACCTTCGGGTTCCAGTTGCCCCAATCGTCCTGACTCTTTCCCAGGTTCCGCTCCCAAGTCACACCTGCCGCGTTGCCGCCGAGGTGGAACTGTTCGCCATCGTTGTCACCCACTGTCAGGAAGATCTCGAACGCGTCATCGGGGAAGCCAGCGTCATGCCCCTCCTTCACCGTGATCTTGGGGCGTGCTCCTTCCGGCATCTCCGTGCGGAAACCGACATAGAAAGCTCGCTGGTTCCAGGTGAGGATCACCTTCGTCGGATACCGTCCGGCCACGCCCTTGTCTTCGCCGGCAACGACAACGAGGTCTTGCAGCATGGTCGCCGGGCCGTAGTCGCCTTTCACGATGCGTCCGTCGAGCGCGGGCGACTTCCCCAGGGGAACTCGCACCGCAGGCTTGCGAGCGGTGGCTTCGGGTGCAAGGGGATCTCCTGGCTCAGCAAAGGCGCTGACGGCCCACAAAAGGGAAGCCAGGCCTGAAAGAATGATAAGTTTCATAATTGTCTCCTCCTGCTTCGTCGCAGCCGGAACCATGAGTCTATCGTGGGGAAGTGACGACGGTGACGGAGTTGGGCCTCCGTTCAAGTGTGGAGGCTTCCCGCGTCCTTGACACCCCCTCCGAGCGTGATTACAATGGCCGCCGGTGTTCATACCCCTTCAAGGTGGGACCTCACATTCTCTTCTGACGTGGAGTTGGATGCGAAATGCCGCTCAGCAATCCTCATAGCCTCCGATGGAAAGCGGCGACCATTGGCTTGTTCGTCTCCCTGGCGACCATGCTTCTGACTCACAACGACCTCTTTGAGGGTCTGGAGCTGAAGACCTACGACTTCTGGTTTCGCATCCGCGGCGGGCATCCGGCCAACCCCATGGTGGTAATCGCTGCTATTGATGATCTTTCGGCCCACCTATTCGGTTTCCCTCCTTGGCCGCGAAACCGTTTGGCGAAACTGGTAGAGATTCTCAACCGCGGCGGCGCCCGCGTCATCGCCTTTGACATGAAGCTGTCCGGTCGTGATTTGCAGTCTGAAAAGAACGACCGGATTCTGAGCGCCAGGCTCACCCATTCAAAAAATGTAGTGCTTGCCACTTACTTTTTCAGCGAGGCGCAGCAGTGGAAGGAGCCTCTCACCGACCCCGTGAAACGAGCCTTCTGCGTTTATACTTCTCCCCCGGCGACGCTGCTTAACGAAGCCAACCAGATGTCCCTGCCCTATCCCCCCTTGCTTTCGGGAGCCGCAGCTCTGGGGCACATCAATATCTACCCGGAACTGGACGGGGTTGTACGGAAAGCTCCTCTGGTTGTGGATTTTGAGGACAAGCCTTTCCCCTCTCTCGCGCTGCAGACTGTCCGACTTTCGGTAGGCTTCGAGGAACCCGTCCAGGTGAATCCGGGGAAATACGTGAAGATGGCCGGGCTCAGGATTCCGATCGATGAAGGCTTCGAGACGATGCTCAACTTCGCAGGAGGCTACCAAACCTTCCCTTACTACTCCTGCGGCGACCTCCTGTTGGGCAAGGTGGATCCCCGGGTCTTCAAAGACAAAATCGTGCTGGTCGGCTCGACGGCGGCGCAGCAGTCAAGCGCCTTTCCTACCCCCTTTACCCAGATACTGCCTGGGATAGAGATTCAGGCAACCGCCATCGACAACTTGCTCGAAAGCCGACCGATGAGACGAGCGCCCCAGGCGTTGAACCTGCTGCTCCTGCTTTTCCTCGGTCCGGCCCTGGGCTTCATCCTTGCCGAGCAACGCCCTACCTACTCGTGGATCTACGCGGTGACCGTGGCGAGTGCCATCGATTTCACCGTCTTCTACCTGTTCGCTCAACGGCTGGTATGGATCGACAGTGTGCGCCCCCTGTCCGCCCTGTTCTGGACGTATCTGATCGTGCTGGTTTATCGTTTGCGATTGGGCGAGCAGGAAAGCGCTCGGACTCGTTCGGTCATCGACACCTTGATGAACGTCAGTCATATTGTCGGTTCTTCGATGGATCAGCAACGACTGCTCCAATCGTTCCTCAACTGGGTCACTCAGATGCTGAGCGCCGAAGCGGGATCGATCCTGCTGTTCGACGAATCGCGTCAAAACCTCAACTTCGAGGTTGCTACCGGTGAGAAGAGCGCTTCGGTTTCGCAATTCTCTCTGAAGGTTGGAGAGGGAATCGCGGGGTGGGTGGCTCAGAACGGCGAGTCCGTCATCGCCAATGACCTGGACTCCGATACCCGGTTCAAACGAGACATCTCCGAAGAGATCGGATATCCCACGCGCTCGATCCTGTGCGTGCCGCTGCAATCCAAGGACACGATCCTCGGCGTGATCGAAGTCCTGAATAAGAAGCAGGGCTCGCCCTTTACCCCTGCCGACCAGAACATCCTGGAGGCCATGGCCAACCAGGCCGGGGTCGTGCTGGAGAATGCGCGGCTCTATGCCTTGCTTGAGAAGAAGATCGAGTTGGCCAACCGCGAGCTGCTTGAGACCAACCGGGAGTTGTCAGTGGAGAAGGGGAAGCTCGAAGCGATCGTGCGCAGTATGAGTGACGGCGTGATCGTCCTCGATTCCCTGGGGAAGGCGGTCTTTGCCAATCCGGCGGCCCGGCGGCTCTTCGGGATGGAAGATACCGCGCCTATGATCGGGCGTCCCTACGAGGAGGTCATCGAGCAGAGCGACCTGCGGGAGGGGATTCGCGCCACCTACACTCGTCGAGAGGAGATCAGGATCCAAGAGTTAAAGGTGATGGAGACCCATGCGAGAGTGTTCAGCGCACATCTCGCTCCCGTCCGGGATTCCGGGACGGAAATGCTTGGTGTCGTTGTCGTCTTCAGCGATATCACCGAGCTGAAAGCGCTGGATCGGCTCAAAAGCGACTTTGTTTCTTTCGTGTCCCACGAATTGCGCTCTCCCATCACCACCATCAAGGGTTTCGCTTCGACGCTGTTGCGCAGCGACGTGAACGATCCGGAATCCTCCGAGGAATTCCTTCAGGTTATCAGCCAGGAATGCGACCGGATGGCGCGATTGATCGCCAGTATCCTGGACCTCTCACGCCTCGAGGCCGGGCGGGAGCTTGAGCTGCACCTGGAGGAAGTGTCGATCCCCGAAGCCATCGAGCGCGTCGTCGATCGCAATCGGCTCTACGCGACCAGGCATGAGTTTGTGATGGACCTCCAGCCTCACCTTCCGCTGCTGCCAGCCGACCCGGACAAGCTGGACCAGATTCTCACCAACCTCGTGAGCAACGCCGTCAAGTACTCACCTCACGGCGGGGAGATTGGCGTATTGGCAAGACAGGAGGATTCACAAATCCTGATCAGCGTCCGAGACCACGGAATCGGCATCTCCCCCGGTCAACTCGACATGCTCTTCCAGCGATTCCAGCGCCTCCGGGGAGAAGGAACGGAGAAGATCGCCGGCACCGGGCTGGGACTTTACCTGACCCGGCATCTCATCAGGGCGCACGGAGGAGATATCTGGGTCGAAAGCGATGAAGGGAACGGTTCCACCTTTCGGTTTTCCTTGCCGATGTCAAAGGAGGAATCTTCCGTCCCGTGAGCAAGGTCCCTCACAAGCTGAATCTCGGGGACCGCGTGACGTTCCGCAAAGCTCACGCCTGCGGAGGCAATGAGTGGGAGATCCTTCGAGTGGGTCTTGACCTCAGGCTGCAATGCTCGCGATGCGGACGGAGAATCCTAAAATCGAGGGGCGAATTCGAGAGGCAGGTCAGAAGTATTGCGAACCGAACGGAAGAGGACGGGGAGTAGGTTGAGGCAACTGAAGGCCGCAGTCCTCTCCGTTGTCCTGCTTGCGCCTCGGCACCATGTTGAGGCAAAGCCGGGTCAGTTGAAACGCGCCACCGAGGGGCCGAAGCCGCTTCGCGTGCAGGTGGATCCCGGCGAGACGATCGGGTATATCAGCCCGTTGATCTACGGTGTGGAGGCTGTGACGGTCCCTGCAACTCCCCCTCCCGCGGAAGGCGACAGATGGATGTCAGAGATCGCGACGCACGGCGCCAGGATGATGCGACTTCAAGTGGAGGAGGCGGACGAGCGGAACCTGTCGTCTTTGATCGGGGTCCTGAAGCAAGCCCGGTTGAATGGTCTGTCGACAATGCTGACCTTTCACGATCTGGACGATGTTCCTGCGACGGAGGCAGCGATCCAAAAGACTCTCTCCGCCCTGGCAGACGAGGGGATGAGCGTCTCTCGTGTGGAGTTGCCGAAATCCCTCTCCGACTCTCTCGTGCAGCGGCTGTCCGCGCGGGAGACGGTCAAGGACGTTCCCGAGGCAGACCGCTTCCTTGATCCATGGCGCGCCCTGTCCGACACTTGCTTTTACCTGAGAACCTCTCTTGATCCGCCGTGGCCGCTCGGCGATGGGGAATCCCTGTGCGCGTTGTTTTCTTCGGCGCTGCCTTTGCGTTTTGGGTTGGCTGTGTCGGGTTCCTCCGAGTTGACAGCGGACCTCGCTGCGATGTTGCAGAAAGCCAGTCGAGACCTGAAGACGACACGCAAAGCTGCTTCGATTGGTCTCTTCTGCCCTGTCGAGCTGAGCGCCCTGTTCAGCAGTCCGGAGAGCCAGGGCGAGGATCGCGTCGCGACGCTTCTGGCCTCTGCTCTGATGTCACTGCCCGCGCAGGGAGCGACGCTGGCGGCAACGAGAGTCGAAGATCCGGCCTCATGGTTTCCCGTCGCCCTCGCGTACCAACTCCTATCAGGCTGGGGGTCAGTGTACGGGCTGCAAGCGAGTGTCGTGGCTCCGGCTCCGCTGAAGGCGTGGGCCGCAAGAACCCCGGGCAGGACCTCACTGTGCCTCATCAATCCGGAGGACACAGACCTCGTCGTGCGCGTCGAGTGGAAGCTAACAACGGGGATCTACTCCGTCGCCTCGCGCGGGTTGCGACCAGGCCGCGGCTACCTAAGCAACACACGACTGGAAAGCCCTCTCCTCGTGACACGCAACAGTCCTCCGCGCGTCACGACCACTTCCGTTCCCGCGCGGGGGATGGTTGTCTTGCGTTGCGAGAGTCCCGGATACCTCGCCAGCCAAGGACTCCTGCGTCTCCTCAGCCTGGCGCGAGATGGTTCGCTGGAGGGAGTACCGGCGCAGAAACGAGCACTGATTCGCAATATCCTGGACGACGCGAATCGCTCAGCGATGAAGATCCAGAACGGCTTCGGGGAGAATACAACCCGGAACCGCGCGGGATTCATTCGGTCTGCCCACCGGGCGTTGTTGCGAGTAGCCCAAGTGGAGGCTATGCTGAAGAACTACGCCCTGCGGGGACGGTCCGCAAAGTACAACTACAACAACATGGTCAGCCTCATCGACGACGTTACCGAACGCTTGTCAGAGGCGAGCGCCCTTCTGATGCGGATCAAGCTCCGAGCCGACAGCGCGGCGGCACGAGTGAAACCGGGAGATCCTTTCATTCTGACGGTAGAGGTGACCAACAACGGGGACCAGGTGGTCCGCAATCTACGATTCTTTCGAGAGCCTTCCGAGGACCTCGCGGTCCTTTCGGATAGCAGTGCGATGCACCGATTCCTGCGCCCCGGGCAAACCCGGACGGTCAACTTCCGCTGCAAGGTTTCACCGAGCACGCGTTTTCGGATTTCCTTGCCAGTAGGCGTCGGAGTGACTTATTATGCAAATCAAAGCTATGCATGGCTCCGGCGCGAAGTCGAGGTAGGGATTACTCCGTGATCAAGATTGGCATTTTCTGTTGGGTGCAAATGGCAATGATTTTCTTGTTTGCCGGAACTTCCTCGACGAACGCTGCTGAACCCCAGCGACCTGGAGGCAACTCCCCCAGCGAGGCGCTGACCAACCTTTTGCCCTCTTCGCAAGAGGTCTCCCCGTGGACGTTGGTCCCTAATTCCACTACGTTCGCTCTTCAGCCGGGAGAACTCGAGAAAGTGTACGGGAAGTCCGTCGGGTTCTTTCGCGACTGGAAGGTCGTCTCGGCGGTAGCAGCGAGGTACCGGCACGCAGACATCGAAGCCGCCATCACGACGGCGTGGATCAGTTCCCCGCGAGAGGCGCTGTTGCTCTATTCTCACCAGCGGCAGGCTGCGCGACTCATGGCGAAAGTCACGTCGCTGCAGATCGGCCAGGACGCTTACTGGTACGAACGAGAGGGAAAGCTGTACGCGGCTGCGGTTAGAGAGACTCTCTTCGCCTCTGCCGAGCTTTCCACCGCAGGACCCGTGGCCAAGTCGGCCCTTCCCCTTTTCCTGTCGGCGATGATCCGGAATGTGCCTCAAGGCCCCATGCCTTTCACCCTCTGGGTGAAGGACCAACTGGTCCGCATCGACACCCCCCTGGTGAGCGATGAAGGTGTAGCGATTCCCATCAAGCCGGTGTTCGATTATCTGGGCTACAACTCGTTGTGGATCACCAAGACGCTGGAGGCCGTCTTCTACCGATTGCCTCTCCAGGAGACTCCCGCAACTCCGGGGGCCGGAGGGACGTCGGCAAAGCTGCCCGCGATGGTCAAAGTGAAGATCCATGACAGGCGAGGCTTCAGTGACGACCAGCCCTTCGATCTCGAGGTCGCACCTTTCACCTTCAACGGAGCGACCTACTGCTCTCCCGACCTGTTTGAGAAGGCGCTCAGCATGAAGGTGCGGTGGGATCCGACGACTCGAAGGTTGGAGTTAGGGGGATAAGGGAATGAAACGGAGCGAAATCTTCGAGACAATCATCATCTTTGCCGGCATCGTCTCGCTGTGGTTCCGGTACATTCTTCATTGGCCGGGAATCGTCTGGCAGTTTTTCCCACTGATAATGCTCGTGTTGCTGGTGTGGGTTTTTGCCAGACGGGTTCGCCGGTTCAAGGATGCCCTGGCAGCCGCACGAAGGGAAACCGACAGGACCGGCCCGGGAAGCTGACGGCCCTCCTTGTCCTATTCCGCCACGAAGGCTTTCTCCGGCGGGTCGTAGGTGACCATGAGGTCTTTCAGATAGATCTCCTGCCGAGGTACGGG
>JACQGJ010000243.1 GCA_016199605.1 Armatimonadota bacterium
AACTGGTCGTTCTGGCTAAAGGTGAGTTTCTGTGGTGCGAGATAATCCACGCGGCACCGACTCGCGCCTTTGGCTATGATGACTCGTTGGTTGTCCGCATCGACCTCCATCTTGTTCAGCGCATGGAGAAGGAACTGATAGGTGGAAGGCTTGGGTGCAGCAAGCTCGTCGCGAAAGACGATAATCGGGTCGCCGCCGGTGTGGATGGGTCTCAGGAAAACGACGCGGCGGAGGAACTTGTCGAGTCTCCCCGCGTAAGCGAGCGTCGCGTCACCTACGGCATAGTCTCCCGCAGCCGTTGTCTTGAAGGTCACCAGTTGTCCCTTCGCATTCCAGTCTCGCGGTGATTGACCTTCACCATTCACGAGAACCGAATTTGACGCTTTGGTTTGCCACGTCCATTGAGCATGGTGTGGGTGGCCATAAAGCTGGTAGTACCCCGAGGCGATGATGAGTGGTTCGCCGTAGGCATCCAGCACGAAAGTATTCTGGTCGGCAAAGGCATGGCTGATGGAACCGAAGGGACAACTGCGGAAGAGCAGAGCGACGTTGCTGGAAGGATCAGGTAGAACGCTGTGCATTGTTGCGAGCCCAATGTCGTAGAACGCATGGCCCTGCGGCCGGTCGTAAGGCGGCTTCGCTTGCACGGCGCTGGTGTCAAAGAGGAGTGAACTCATTCCCCCCAAGGTCGCGTTCTGGTAGTCCGCGTACCATTTGGCATAGGGATCCTTGTAGAGCGCAGCCAGCATTGCCATCGTGTTCCCGCCAATAGCAGCACCCTCCTGTCCATCGCCGAAGGGCGCCACCTGGAAATAGGGCGGGTTCCCGTACAGCTTGTAGAGCGCCGTGTTGCGGACGTTCGAGCGCAGGTGCACAGGGACGCCGGTGGCTTTCTCAACCAGGCGGTACACATTGGCGAAAACGGAGGTGCTCCACGTCCAGTAGCTTGGCCCTTCGCACCATCCGCCGTCCGCGCCGCCATAGGGAGGATAGGAGGGCGACCAGAGCTGCTGCATCGTGTAACGAAGCATCTCTTCCACCGGGGCTTCGCCAACCAGCGCCAGGCAAGCCTCCAACAGGTCGGGCAGGTAGTAGCCCATGTTGTGGCTCTCGTAGGGATACATCTCGAAGGGACGACGTCGCCAGAGGTCGCGCATCTCGTTCACGCGGATCATCAGGCAATCGACGCACTTCTTCTTCTCCTCTTCGGTGAGTAGCGGATACACCCGGTCAAAGGCTGTCGGGCAGTAGCGGACGATCTCGGTGGCCGGCTCGTCGTTGTGGTTGAGGCAGGTGCTGCCTCGGGGATTCCAACTGACGATGTGGAGCAACCGCCGCTTCGCCTCTTGTCCTGAAAGCTCATCGCCAGTCAGCAGATAATTCTCAGCCAGGTTCGCCAATTCCCGCATGAAGGGCCGCGTGGTCTGGAAAGTCTTCTGGTACAACTCGATTCGTTTGGTGTCTCGAGTCTCCGGCAAGAAGTCCGGTTCAGGCAGAAGAGGCTTGTCGCGCGTCTGTTCAGCATACTTCCTGACCCCGGCCAGCCAATTCTCGCCAAACTGCTGGGAAGCACGCCTTCGCACCTCCGCCAGTTCGGAGGATGTAACCGCGACCCGCGGGTGGGTCACTCCAATCCTTTGAACCATGGAGTCAATGTCCGGGAACGGAACGACCGGCGCACTCGCAGGAACTGTAAACGAGCGCACCGCCGACCACTCGGTCGCCTTGTCTCCCGCCTTCCCTGGTCTCCACCGCCAGTAGTATCGCCCCGTGGTCATCGCTGCGATCGGGGCGACGAGCATGTAGGGACTGGCGAATCGTTGGGTTGTCGCCGCTGGAAACCCTTCCTCTCTGCTCACCTCAATAACGTAGGCATCGTAGACCTTGCTCGCGGGATAGACGAAGCAGGGCGGATTCGCGCTGACGGTTTCACCCTCCGCGGGCCGCGGACTGGTCTGGAAAGGAGCGGGCGGCGCCTCGAAGTCGTCGCCGAAAACTGCCGCCCCGAGGCAGAGCAATGAGAAGAAGCCAACGCTTGTGCAAATAGTCATGCCTATCCCCTTACTGCCGCGAGGAGTCCCTCCATGTAGCAGTCGCTGTCCTTGTCGTTGCTGTAAAACACGGTGGAGACGCATCCATCGCGGTCTCGTTCTCATACTCGTACCCCAACAACCACCATCCCCCGTCCTGGGATCTTCACGGAAAAGATGGAGCCAGAGGGCGTGAGGGGAAACAGTGGGAAGGGACTGAGCACCTCAATGTCGGCGATGCCCCGCCCAACGTCCACGCTCGCGGTGACATAAGAGTGTCTGTCGTTCCCGAGCAAAAGGCGGATCTCGCCTTCGTCCATCCCAAAGGCCATCACCTGCACACCCTCGGAGGGACGGAGGATTTCTACTCCCTGGGAGCAGGCGACGAGCACCTCCGCACAGGCGCGCAGAAAACCCGCGGTCACCTGGCGGCAGTAGAGGTCCTTGAGGAAGGTGGACGGTTCGTTGATCTCCTCAAAATCAGGGATTTCCTCCGCGTGCGAATCCAACTCGATCCGGATTCCAACCGGTGGTGCCTGCAATCCGTAAACACTGCACCAGGCACCGTCGTGGCTGCAAGGGTCCTCGAACTGAAGGTCGGGCTTCCTCGCAAGGTCGATCTTTGGACCGATCAGCACCAGCGGACCGTTGCGATATTCGCTCAGCGCCCGTAGCTCGTCTTGGGGGTACAGGTGAGGGTTGAGGACCAACAGCGTTCCCGTAGCGTTGGCAAGATGGCGGACGTTGACCGCGGAGCAAAGGGGAGCGCCGGAGGAGATCAGGCTGTGCAGCAGGCGGTGAGTTGTCGGCCCTCGTGTGTTGAGGAAGTCATCCATCTGGGTTTCATGCGCCCGATCCGACCAGACGAGAGTTGCGCCCACGGCTGTCCGCGGTTTGCGCTCAAACGCCACCTCCCACAACCTTTGCAGCCACTCCCACTCGTGTTTGCGGATATCGTCCGCAAGGCAGACGACCAGCCCCGACGAGCATCGCTGCAAGTTGCCCTCTGCATCTTGAAGGAACAGATTGGCGAGGGAGTGAGTCTCCCGTTCCAGCGAGGTGGGAGCGTGCCGCAGGACATGCCATTGCTCGCGAGTATCCTTCACCCCGTGCAGGAAGTAGAGCGGA
>JACQGJ010000258.1 GCA_016199605.1 Armatimonadota bacterium
GCAGCGCCCAGTCAAGGATTGGTCGGCTTTCTGCACTATTACAACTATGGCTACCGTTACGAGAACATCGATCTGATGCCTCTCGACGCTAAACTCCTCCCCGCGCCCGGGAAAGCCGAGGCAACGGTGGGTCCTTCCGGGGTGGTAAAACTTCGGTGGAAAACTCCGCCTGCCCTGGAAGGGCTGTTGACCTATCGTATCTACCGAAGCGAAGGAAGCCGTTGCGAGGTGACTCGTCCGAACCAGGCCGGAGTCTCCGACGGCGAACTCTGCGAGTTCGAGGGACACCAGTTTACGGACCGGAGGACCCGAACCGGGGCGGTTTACACCTATCGAGTCACGGCTCGCGCCGGAGACCAGGAGGAGGGTCCGGCTTCCGTGCCAATGACGATCCGTCTTGGCCGGGCGAGACCTCCCTTGCCGCCGATCCGGGTTGGAGCAACGAAACGCGTCGACGGTTCCGTGCGACTGCGCTGGCGCTTGCCGCCGGATAGCCGTGCGGATTCGGTGCGAATCCTGATGAGCAGCTCCGCCCTCACGGCCAGGTCTCTTCGCTCCGCCACGGTCGTAGCCCCGGGTTTGCCAGTGGATCAAACTACTTTTCTGACTGCGCCCGGCAGTCTCAACCATTTCGCTGTCGTCGTGCAGGACCCTGATGGGAAACAGCCCGCGTGGGCCGCCGTCGAGTCAAGACCCTCAGCGCCGGAAGTGAAGCCGAAGTCGAGCTGGCCAACCAAACACCCCATGCTGATGTACGACTGGACTCAGGTGGAAGCAGCGAGGCGTAAGATCGCAACGGACGAGTCCGCGAGGAAACTCGCACAACAGACTTGCTACCAGGCCGACGCCCTCATCAAGTCGCCTCCCAACGCCCCGAAGGAGCCTGTCGATGACCACCCGCTGATTGGCAGGCTGGTTCCCGTGGGACAGGCGTACGTCCTGTCCGGCGACGACAAGTACGCGAAGTGGGTGCGAGACGTGATGAGGAGCTATGCGGCTGTCTACCCGACGTGGCCGGTCGCGGGATCGGGGCGAGCGAGGATGGTGAAGACCGCGTCGGGGCTCTACGAGGCCGTGAAGTACGTTCCCATTATCTTGGCCTACGACATGACCTATGACAGCCCGGCCTATTCGAAGGAGGACCACGCAGCGATCGAGAGCGACTTTCTACGACCCGCAGTCGATCTGTTCTGGGTCAAGGACTACGCGAGCAAAGCCGACTACCGTCCGTCTGACCTTCACTACAAGTGCTACAACTTCCAGGCTTGGTTCGACGCATGCATCGGCCTAACCGGTCTTCTGCTCAGAGATGCCGACATGGTGGAGCACGCGATCGATGGACCCTATGGTTTCAAGCACCTCCTTGCCCATGACCTTCACGATGACGGCATCTTCTGGGAGCGGTCGCTCGGCTATCACAACTTCGTGCTCTCTGCGCTCTACCCGCTTCTCGAAGGCGCCTACCACTGCAACCTCGACCTGTGGCATCTGACCGTACCGGACGACTACAACAAGGATCGTGAACCGTCAGCCAACTACTGCGTCGGCGACGGCGACCACGGACCGAAGTCCATCAAGCTGATGTTCGACAGCCAGTTCTACTTTGGCTACGGCGATCTCAGCTACGCACAGATTGCCGACAGCGACCGCGGTCCGTTGCGAGCCAGCGACCTGTATCGAACTGCATGGGTGCGATATGGCGACCCGAAGTACGCGTGGCTGATCAACAGAAACGTGGAGGCGAGACCGCCGGGTGCGCTCCACCAGGGAGACGCCGATGCTTCCGGCGATATCGCCCTCGCCTTTGACGAGGAGAACCTCTATCTCGCAGCGAAGATTACGGACAATGTTGTCAACAACTCCCATCAGGACCCGAGCGAGGTGTGGATGGGTGACGCTCTCTGGTTTGGGATCAAGTGGCGGAGTGAGCCGGGCGGCCCCTATGATTTCATCTATGGTCTGAGCCCCGGCGATTTCAAGAACGTGCCACCGGTCCCCGCGCTGTTCAACCGCTTCATCGCCCCGCACAACGGCGGAAGCAAAGGCAAGTTCAGTGTGAATAGAACTCGCGATGGTTACACCATTGAGGCGGCAATCCCCATCAGTGAGATGACGCCGGAAGCTGACGAGAAAGGCGCCGCTTTCCGACCGAAGACGGGAGACAAGGCTGTCGTGGATTTTGTGATCTACGATTGTGATGCCGCCACCGGTTCGAGCAGCAAAGAGAAGATGGTCTCGTGGTCGTGTACCACCGACCGCTATGACTCCTCGCAGGGAGGGATGGTCCTGTTTGGCGGAGGTAGCGGAGAGGGGAAGCGTGTCGTCGCCGTTGCTATGGAGGGGAAGGCGGCTGGCAAAGCTCTCGCGGTCGACGGCGACTTGTCGGACTGGGGGACTGTGGGTTCGACCTGGGCGCAGATTCGGAAGGGCGCTGCCGTCACCACCGATTCTTCCTCTTCCGGCCCCGGTCTGCATTCACTCTTCCACGCGGAACCCAAACCAGGGGAAGGGGCCTTCGACCTGAAGGGCAAGTCCTTCTGCAATAACGGCGTGCTTCAGGCGGGTTGTTCGCTTTTCCCTTCCACGGGTTTCGCCCTCCTGCGCGAGCGTCTCGATGATCAAGGGCGCGTTCCGCTCGAGGCCACCTGCGCCACGCTCAACTTTGGACCTTATGGCGGCGGGCACGGCCATCCCGACAAGCTCTCCCTTGTGCTTTACGCCGGCGGCAAGCAGTGGATACCCGACTTCGGCTCTTGCGGGTACGACTCCGTCGAAAAGGGAACGTGGACCGCTCAGACGATCTCCCACAACACCATCGTTGTCGATGGCGTCAGCCAGTATCCCACCGGCGAAGGCAACCCCACCTGGCCGTGCGATACGTCCGACCGACAGGCGCGCGCCTACCTCGACTTCTTCCACTGCGACGAGTTGATGAAGTCTGCCGGCGCTCACTGCGACTCGGTCTATCCGGGAGTTCACCTGTCGCGTACCGTCTGTCTCGTGGGCGACACGCTGTTCGACTTCTACCAGGTGAAGTCGGAGGCGAGTCATCAGTATGATTACACGCTGCACATTGACGGCTCATTGCTCGAAAGCTCGACGACCTTGTCCCCAAGAGATGGAACCCTCGGCGAAAAGTGCGGCTATCAGCACGTCGACCGCGTGCGCGAGGGGATCATGGACACTCCCATCATCACAACCTGGGGCGACGACTCGAAGAAGCTTCGTTTGACGGGACGCGCCGCCAAAGGAACGACCGTCCTCGTCGGTGAAGGACTCACCAATTCGCTGACGGGGAAGATGCCCATGCTGATCTTGCGACGGCAGGGCAAGGACACGCTCTTCGCCGTTGCCGCTCAACCCTTTACTCAGGGGACGCCCTCTGTAGTTCAGTGGATCGACACCGGCAAGGACGAAGTCGCCGCTGCCACGATGGCTGAAGGCGACTCTCAAGTCCTCGTTGTTTTCAATGGCTCCGGCAAACCCGTGACGGTGGAGGGGTTCCAGGTGAAGGGCAGATTGGGAGTGAGGAGAGTGAAGGGAGGGAGAACTATCGCCTCAGCAGAAGCAGATTGACAAAGTCCCGGCGGGCGCGTGGTTCAAGGCGGCTACCCGTCAACGTCGACGTGCAGTTCACCCGGCGGTCTATGCCGTGACTGGCGCGCCGGAGAGAGGTCGTTGTTCCTCGACAGCGCCTTCCTCAACGAGAGCCCCACGCAACAACTGAACTGGCGAATCAGCGACTGTGAAGACATCACCTTGTTCCAGGCAATCGCGGGCAACCGGCTTGAATCTGTGCCTTCCCTTGTCCACGTGATCGGCGGCCGGCATATCGCTCTCTTCAACAGTGCAGTCACAAACACTGCGACCGTCATCACCGAAGAGCCCCACGGTTGGAGCGCCGGAGCTGCCAGCACCGACCGCGGCTTCACGCGACAAACAGCCTGGATTCTGGGGAAGTCTGGTCGCGGTCGCCACGACACCTCCTCGAGTGTTGACGAATAGCGGACCGAGACGGCTGGACAGTGTATGTTTCACCTCTTGCCGCTCAGAATTCTCGAGAAACGCAAAGACATGTGTGCATTTTCTATTCTGATGTCGCCAACCTCGCAGCCACGGGTAGGGAACGGTCGCCGTGCCGTTCCTGTCACGGTAGGAACGAAACGTATCGCCCGGCAGGAACGGCACGGCGACCGTTCCCTACCGCGCAAACCTCACATTGGATAATGCACACGGAGGTGTATTCCCTCTTCGGCAATCTCGCGGAAAATGTTATGATGGCGGGGTGGTCCGAGTGTTCAATAACGTCGAGCTCTGTGAGTTCGCCGTTTGCCAGTGTCAAGATTCATATTAAGGAGATTTCGCAAATGGCGAAAAAGGTATGTGTAGGCGTCATCGGGGCCGGAGGTATCGCAGGCACCCATATCAAGTACTTGCAGCAGATCGAGGGAGTGGAGGTCGTCGCGGTGTGCGACATCCGGGAAGACGCCCTCAAACGGACGGCGGAATCCTTCAACATCGCGAAGACGTTCGCCAACCATAGGGACCTCGTGGCTCTCAAGGAACTGCACGCCGTCACGGTTTGCACTCCCAACTACTTCCACGCGGAGCCTACCATCGACGCCCTGAAAGCCGGCAAACACGTCATGGTCGAGAAGCCGATGTCGATGACTGTCAAGGAGTCAGAAGCGATGGTGGCGACTGCGAGACAAACGGGCCGCAAGCTGGTCATTGGGTTCCAGTCCCGGTATTCGCCCGCGGCACAGATGATCCAACGTTCCGTCGAAGCAGGCGAATTGGGGAAGGTCCTTTACTCCCGCTGTCAGGCCTTGCGGAGACGCGGGATACCCAGTTGGGGAGTCTTCGGCCAGAAGTCTTTGCAGGGCGGAGGGCCGCTAATCGACATCGGGGTGCATATCATCGAGGTGGCGCACTACCTGATGGGTCGCCCGCAGCCGATTTCTGCGTCGGCCTCCTGTTACACATATCTCGGGGACAAGCCGTCAAAAGTCAAGTCTGCCTGGGGAGCCTGGGATCACGAGACCTATACTGTGGAGGACTTGGCCGTCGGTCTGGTTCGCTTTGACAACGGCGCCACCTTGTTCATCGAGGCCAGCTTTGCTGCGCACCTCGAGAGCGATGTCTTCAACTTCACCTTGATGGGGGACAAGGGCGGCGCCTCGTTCGACCCGCCGAGAATCTACAAGGACGAGGCCGGAACCATGTTCAATATGGTCCCCCATTTCGTGGGCAGCGAAGACCAGTTTGCTCTGAAGATGCAGGACTTCATCGCTGTTGTCCGGGGAGAAAAGAAATCGACGGCTCCCGGCGAGGACGGTCTTACCGTTCAGAAAATCCTCGAGGGCGTCTATAAGAGCGCCGAGACCGGCAAAGAAGTAAGAATCAAGTAATCCGTTCATCACTTACCGGAGGTGTTTGGTTGAAGCCGTTCGAGTACCACGAACCGAAGTCAACGGCCGAGGCGGTCGGCTTGTTGTCGAAGTTGGGCCCTTCAGTCAAGATCCTGGCAGGGGGGACTGACCTCATCATTCAGATGGAGCAGCGCACCTGTATGCCGCGGCACGTCGTCAACGTCATGCGGATTCCCGAGCTTCAGGGAGTCTCGGGTCGGTCCGGAACGATCACGATCGGGGCCGCCACCAGCCTGCGGGAGGTCGAAACCAGCCCATTGCTGCGAGACAAGGCGCCGGTTCTTTGTGAGGCCGTGTCAACCATTGGATCCATCCAGATCCGCAACCTGGCAACAGTGGGTGGCAACCTGTGCAATGCCGCGCCCTCCGCGGATGCCGCGCCTCCCCTGCTGATTCTTGAGGCGAGAGTGCGGACCGTCGGTCCCCAGGGCGAACGAGACCTCCCGCTGAAGGAATTCTTCAAGGGGCCGCGGCAAACGGCCCTCCAGGCCGACGAGCTTCTTGCAGCGATAGAGATCCCCGAGCCGCCCTGCGGGTTTAGAGGCATCTACTACAAACAAAGCCCCCGGTATGCAATGGACATTGCGATTGTCGGTGTGGCAGTCGGGGTGCTTCGCAGCAACGGCAAATGCGACGAGGCCAGGATTTCCCTTGGCGCTGTCGCACCGATACCTTTGCGAGTCGCCGAGGCGGAGGCAATTCTCAACGGCAACTCGCCGGAGGAAAGGTTAGTGAACACTGCCGCCGAGATCTCGCGGGACGCGGCGAAACCGATCAGCGACGTTCGCGCCTCAGCCGATTACCGGAGAGCCATGGTCGAGACGCTCGTGCGCCGCGGCTTGAACACACTGTTGAGCAACTAAGGGGGCCTGTGTTGAAGACTTACCCGATTGAGCTTACCGTTAACGGGGAGAAATACTCGCTGGAAGTAGAGGGCCGGGAACGGCTCCTGGAGGTGGTCCGTAGCCGGCTGAATATAACGGGCCCGAAAGAGGGCTGTTCCACCGGAGACTGCGGCGCTTGCACCATGGTCGTCAACGGCAAGCCGGTGACCTCTTGTCTGGTGTTGGCGGTCGCGGTCAACGGAGCCGAGGTGACGACGGTTGAGGGGATCGGCAACGCCGCAAAGCTCGATCCCGTCCAGAAGGCTTTTGTTGAGCACGGCGGCATCCAGTGTGGAATCTGCACACCAGGGTTTGTAGTGATGACAAAAGCCTTCCTCGAAGAGAACCCACACCCCACCGAGGAGGAGATCCGGTTCGGGCTTTCGGGCAACTTGTGCCGGTGTACCGGTTACGCCAAGATCGTTGAATCAGTCATGGCGGTAGCTGCGAGTGACGCATAGCTGCGCGCGGCAGGTGGTCCCCGCGAGGTGACAAGGATGAAAGACATTGGCGTGGGCGTAATCGGACTTGGGATGGGCATGGACCTATTCCTGTTGCACGACGATCCGAAGTCCCGGTTTGAGGTGCGAGGGATCTGTTCGGCGACCCCTGAGAAGGTCCGGCATGTGGCTGAAGAGCGGGGTGTCCGCTTTTCCACAACGGACTTTAACGAATTGGTCGCCCGGGAGGATCTGGAGGTCATCGCAGTCTACTCGCCGGATCACCTTCACGGTGAGCATTGCATCGCCGCCCTACAGGCTGGCAAGCACGTGGTTTGCACGAAGCCACTCGTAGGACGGCAGCGGGGAGCAGGGGTGATGCTCGAGTGCGAGCAGATCGTGCAGCTCGCGAGGGAAAAGGACTGCAGGTTTCTCGTCGGGCAGACCATGAGGTTTGACCCCGAATTTCGCGCGGCGAAGACGCTGCTGGACGAAGGGGACCTCGGGAGAGTCCTTTTTGCGGAGGCCCACTACGTCCACGACCTGCGAGGCATCGGAGAGTTGACTCCGTGGAGAGTGACAGCCCCGCAGGACTTGATGTTTGGTGGAGCGTGTCACCCTATCGACCTCCTCCGCTGGTTTCTCGGGGACGTGGAGGAGATCTCCGTCTATGCCAGCGGCATCAATCCTCCCTACCCGATTGAGGACAACTTCCTGATCAACCTCAGGTTCGCCAACGGTGTCATCGCCCGAATCCTCGCTGCTTATGGATTGGTGCATCCTCCCATGCCGATGATGGGCCTTAGCCTGTATGGCACCAAAGCCAGTATCCAGTGCGATTACCACGACTTCAAAGGCGGGAATGTGAACATCGTGTTCGACAAGCTGGAAGGCCAACCCACTCTCTCCACCCATTTCGATGCGGTGATGGAAGGAGCCTACGGTCATGGGAAAGCGGTTCGGCAGTACATGAGCCACTTCGAAGACTGCCTCGTAAACGGGAAAGCGCCCAGCCCCAACGCGGTCGATGGGGCCAGGACAATCGCCGTTGGCTGTGCTGGCTGGGAGTCAATCCGAACCGGGCAGCCGGCAAGAGTTAGAAACGACTTTTAGCTGGGACCCAGACAACCGAGGCAAGGATTCGTTTGACTCTGCCCTCCGCGCTATGTTAGACTAACGGCGAAACGGTGAGACTCTGGTTCTCCCGTGCGATGAAAGATCATGTTGCCGCAACCACGCAAGTACAACCACAAGGGCATACGCGTCGACTTCATCGGGGATTCGGGGCCATTTTCCAGGATGGGACGAAGCATTGGGTACCATCTCTCGGTTGGTTCCGCCCGCTACTTGATCGACCTCGGCGCTCCCGTCTTTCAGTTCCTTGGCGTCGAGGGTATCAAGGCCGTCCGTGGGGTCGTTTGCACTCACTCACACGATGACCATCGACGTTGGTTCACCGACCTCGCCCTGTTCAGCTACTACACCCCGGATATATCCCACCGGCTTCGACTGATCACGACCGAATTGCTGCACGAGGAGTTTGAGAAAAACTCCAAAGGAGCTCTTGAGCGCAGCCTGTCGGCGGACTCACGGGACGTCGTGGAGATTCCCTACGATCGGTTTGTGGAGAAGGTTCTACTTGGACCGCGCAGCCTTTACAGGGTTATCATGAAGCGGGTTGGAGACGACGAGTTTCACTGGCGAGTCGTGGATGCCGTGGGGGAGTTGGTGGATCCGTCAAAAGCCAAGGTCGTGGTCCATCCGCACGCCAATCGCCCTCGTCTGCTGTTTCGCGATCCTGTGACCAATGAGTGGATCGAGCCGGAGAGCTTCTATACCTATGGCGACAACCGCTTCTATGAAGAGAACCAAAACCCCTATATTGATCACGAGGCGGGGCTTGAGATCAGGGCACTTAAAGGACCGTGTTGGCATGGCCCCCCAAACTTCTCGATAGATACTCGCACAAAGAATGAGAGACTTCTCTTCAGCTCGGACACGGTCTATGACGTCAAGTTGTGGGAATCGCTGACGAGAGATCACCGCGCTCCGAATCTGGGGATGACTCGCCGGGAGTTCGAGCGGTCCTACATTATCTACGGTGACATCAACGATTTCATCGAGCGCACCTGGAGCGAAGAACGGCTGCTTGAAGCCATGACGGCCTATGAGGAGGGGATCGTTGTCCACGACGTGGATCACGATGGCAGCGTCGTGCATACGAGCTACTCCAATCTTGAGAGCTCCGGCCTGAAGAATCTCTTACTGACTCACAGTCCCGACGAGTTTGTTTCCCGATTGCCTCTGACCAGAGAGGGGAAGTCGTTTTGTATTCTGAAGAACCAGTTGTATGAGATCGTGGAAGACACTCTCTATCCCTACCATGCCGATGTATTCGTCAAAGACGACCGGGAGTTTTACGTGGGGTTTGAGTCGCCCAAAGGGCGACATGCTCTCGTCCGAACTGCCAAAGGGTTGGGGATCGCTCACCCTACCGAGGCACAGAACCAGGAGGTGCTCATGCGCTTCGACTTGTACCTCGATGTCGACGGCCAGTACTATCCCGTGCTGAACGACCCGAACGGCGATTACGTTCGACGCAAGGACGGTCAGGTGGAACGGATCAACTACAGCAAGACGGGCAGCCGCGGCATCGTTGTGAACGACCTTCGCGACCAGATCCTGCAACGAATAACTGCGGGACAACCCGGGAAATAGGCGACAGCCGAGTGCCCTAACTACCGGAAGTTACGATGCTCATCACCCTCCCCTACGGCACGAACAGACCGGCTCGTGTTTTTCCGATTGTTACGTACACCCTCCTCGCTCTGAACCTCCTCATCTATCTTGCTACCTCGCAAGGGGGCGACCTCGAGGAGATCATCGTAGCCTGTGGCTTCACCCCGGCCCACCTCAATACGTTTAGCTGGTTCACTTACATGTTTCTGCACGGCAGCCTGCTGCATGTTTTGGGGAACATGCTCTACCTCTGGCTGTTCGGTTGCGCCCTCGAGTGCGCCATGGGATGGTGGCTGTATCTCGCGACCTATCTCCTGTCCGGGTGCTTCGCGATGATGCTGCACTTCCTGATCGTGGCGTCCCTTGATCCCGCCAGCGCAGAGATTCCCCTGGTGGGAGCCTCGGGAGCGATTGCGGGCCTGCTCGGGCTTTTCATCCTGCGCTTTTACCAGACGAAAATCAAAGTCGGTTACACATTTCTCTTCATCAAATGGGGGACCTTTGAGGTCCCCTCCATGTGGTTCATCGGCTTCTGGATACTGAGGCAACTCTGGGGAGCCCTCCACTCGACCTTTATGGTTCCGGCAGCAGATAACGGAGTTGCCTACTGGACGCATATCGGAGGCGTTGGCCTGGGGATGCTATACGGATTGCTGGTGAATCTTCAGGGGGAGGGAAAAACCGAGTATCTGGTGGGGGACGCGCAGTCCGCCTTCGACTCAGGTTCCTACGCGAAGTCGATTGAGTTGACCGGCAAGGTACTCAAGACCGACCCGCACAATCAACAGGCGCGTCTGATGAATGCTCGATCCCTGGCGCGTTTCGGCCTTGTGGACAAGGCAATGGCAGGATACCACCAGGTCCTTGGGGAGCACTTGCGTCGCAATGAACGGGAACAGGTTGTCGCTCTCTACTCTGAGATGTCCGCTGTTCAGCCCGAGGTGACTTTGGAGGCCCGGACCCAGCTCGCGGTCGCCTCATGGCTGACGCAGAGCCAGAAGGTTCAGGAAGCGGTCACGGCCTATGAGACCCTCATCCGGAAGTTCCCACAAAGCCCGGAAGCAGAGACAGCCTTGCTTCGGTGCGCGCAGCTCTACCTGGAGCACTACAACCGACCCCATCAGGCCATAGCTACGCTCGAGACCTTTATCCGGAAATACCCGACCAGCGCGTGGCGTGGTTTCGCCCAGGAATCGCTGAACACGGCGAGGCGCAAGGCGGCTGCGAGTGGCTGAGCGCCTCCGTCGGCTTAGGCCTGAAAGCGATAGCCGACGTTCCGAACGGTTTCAACCATATCGCAAGTAGGCGGAGGCAGCTTGGCGCGCAGCCGGCGAACATGGACGTCGACGGTCCGCGTTCCGCCGAAGTACTCCTCTCCCCAGACCCGGTCCAGGAGCGTCTCCCGGCTGTAGACGCGACCTCGATGGGTTGCGAGGAACTTGAGCAACTCATATTCCTTGAAGGTCAACTCGATCGGACGACCAGCTACCGTCACCTGATAGTTTGCGAGGTTAATGATGAGGTCATTGATCTTGACGGTGTCCTTGGCGTCCACTTTGTTGGCCCGCCAGAGAGCCAACTTGATCCGGAAGGCAATCTCCGAGGCTTTGGCGGGAGGGAAGATGAAATCATCCACGCCGATTGCGAACTCCACGTCCCGGACCGCATCGAAATCGGCAATGACCAGAAGGGGAGTCTCCTTGAAGGCAGGATTCTGCCTGACGGTTTTGCATACGGAGAGACCGCCGCTGAAGTGGCTTGTGAGGTCCAGCAGAAGAAGATCGGGGACTTCCAGCGCCAGCGAATCGAGGAGACCGTCCGCAAAATCCTCGACAGTAAGGTTGTACCCCATGTCCATCAGTTTGGCGCTGAGGCTTTTCTGCACGTCCTGATTCTGGCTGACTATCGCGATTCGTAGCATGGCGATCTAAGTGGAACTCTCCCGGTAGGAGTTAGTGATCGGCAGCCGCCGGTCTTTGCCAAAAGCTCGAGGAGTGATCTTGATTCCCGGTGAGGCCTGTCGGCGTTTATACTCGTTCACATCGACCAAGCGAACCACGCGACGCACCAACTGGTCGTCAAACCCCATTCCCACGATTTCTCCCACGCTTCGATCCTCTTCGACGTAAGCCTTGAGGATACCGTCGAGGATGGGATACGGGGGGAGGCTATCCACGTCGCGTTGATTGGCGCGCAGTTCCGCGGAGGGTTCTTTGTCCATGACTCGCTTGGGTATCAGTTCTACTCCGGCAGCCCTGTTACGATGGTTGGACAGTTGGTACACGAGCATCTTCGGAACGTCCTTGATGATCGAGAGCCCGCCGCTCATGTCGCCGTACAAGGTGCAATACCCGACGCTACTCTCGCTTTTGTTGCCCGTCGCCACTACCCGCCAGCCGAACTTGTTGGATAGAGCCATCAGCAGATTGCCGCGAATCCGCGCTTGAAGGTTCTCTTCGGCTACATCGGGTTCCCGACCCTCGAACACCTCCGACAGAGTCTGCAAGTAGGCCTGAAACGGCTCTTCGATGGTCAGGGTCAGGACGCGAAGCCCCAGGTTCTCTCCAAGCTGGTACGCATCTTCCCGGCTGTGATCCGACGAAAAGCGTGAGGGCATGACCACGCCAATCACGTTATCGACGCCCAACGCATCGACCGCGATGACTGCGGTCAGAGAAGAGTCGATCCCTCCGCTCAACCCGAGGACCACCTTTTCGAAGCCGTTCTTGCGCACGTAGTCGCGCGTCCCCAGGACCAGGGCGCGGTATATCTCCTCGGTCTCTTCCAGGACCTCAACGCTTCTCTCCGGGAGACTGCACTTGCCTTCTTCCGACTCTCTGGAGCTCGGACCGGCAGGCTCCCCGGTGAGCCGCACCTTCCTGACGTTATTCGCCCCTTTCTGAGAGAGGTGCAGCTTCTCCTTCCGGCGACGAGGATCGTGCAACCTCGTGCGGAACACCGCTTCCAGATCCAGGTCGGCGACGATCAAATCCTCCTCGAATTGCTTTCCCCTTGCAAGAACAGCGCCGCTTTGATCGAAGATCACGCTGTGGCCGTCAAACACCAGTTCGTCCTGTCCCCCGACAAGGTTGCAGAAAGCGACAATGGAGGCGTTGTCGGAAGCCCGCGTAGCAATCATCTGCTCGCGGAACCTCCCTTTGCCCGCATGATACGGAGAGGCGGAGATGTTGATAATCAC